>NZ_JBJZOJ010000075.1:0-36142 GCF_047200655.1 Streptomyces sp. MS06 | reverse complement strand
AGACGGACACCAGAACATCGCCGCCGCCCTACGCCATCACGCCCGCAACACCGACCGCCCCATCAACCTGCTCCTGGCAGCGTGATCAACGACTTTGCCGGAGCCCTGGCCCTGCGAGGGAGGCGGGAGGAGCTGTGTCAGTTTCCGGACTGCGGGATGCATGTCGTTTTCCTTTCCCGGCGCCATCAGCGGACTCCCGGTGTCGGCACGGAATTCGTGCAGGAGGTGCAGGAGGTGAGTCCGATGTTCACCCAGGCGTGCGCAGGGTTCTCACTACTCAGGCCACATCGTCATGGCGATGTCGACCGTGCTCTCCTGCATGCCCGGCCCGACGACGATGCCCTGCCCGGCACGGACCGCACTGATCGCCGGGTCCTGAACCGACACGTCCATGTTCCAGTCCTCCTCCCGGCTCATGGCGTCCACCATCTCCCGCCATGTCATGCCGGTTTCGTTCATCGCCTTCGGCAACCGGATGTCGAGCACGAGCAGGCCGTTCACCCGCTCGACCGCCACTTCCACACCTGTTCGGTCCAGGACAGTGCCATCGGGTGACTCTATGGACACCCTCGCCGACACAGGGCCACTGGGTTCCACGTCCAGGGTCGCAGAAATCCGCAGTGCGTCACCATCCGCTCCGAAGCCCTCGAGCGTCATCCGGGGAACCGGAGGGAAGTCGCCAGGAGGCCGGCCCGGCCCAGAGATCCAGCTGGCCGGGCCCTGCTCCTCGCGCTCGCGCTCCTCCCAGAATTCGTCCACGTACTCCCAGGGGTAATGCCCGCTACTCAGCAAGGCGTGCTCCTCCTGAGCCCGCAGGAAACGCGAATGCGGATGGCCGAGGATGCCTCGGAGACCGATGGGCCGATCCAGCGGGTCCCCCAGCATACGAACGAGGAATTCTGCCATTCCGTAGGGGAATTCAAATGCCCTGCTGTCCCGGTGGGCGGAAACGACCACGGTCCATTCGTCCGGGTCGGATCCGGTCACCCGCCAGAGCAGATCGAAGCCGATCGGGGTGACGCCCCATCCGAGCAGTGCCCCCGGGGACGGCCAGGCGGGGAACTGTCTTTCACCGTAGTAGGTGCGGCATGTATGTGCGGTCGTAGGAGTCATCTTGCGCACGGTGAGCACGCCTGGTTCCCCGGCCCGGCTCTCGGGGGTAGCGATGGAGACGATGTCGTCGATGCTTCCCTGCCCGTAGATCTCCATGAAGTTGCGATAGTCGCGTGGGAATGCCGTTCCCCACTCGGCCTCGATGCCGCTCCAGGCCAGAGGCTCGACGCCCGCCGTGGGTGGCGCGAGGATTTCCGTCAGCTGCCGAACGGACGGATGCATCTCTTCTTCCTTTCCCGCCACCATCACCGGACTCCGGGCGTCGGCACAGGATGCGTGCAGGAGGAGCAGGATGTGAGGCCAATGTTCACCCATGCGTCCTGGACAGGACTGTAGATCACATTGGGTACGACGTCGGCGCGGAGTTCCCCGGTGGTGCTCGCCGCGACCATCACGAAAGCGTACGGCACCGTGCGGTTTCCTTCGTACATCGGTTGCACGTGGTAATGGACTTCGGCGCCGCTGCGCACTTCCTGCTCAGTGGCGGTCTCAAATTCGTACATGCTCCCGGCGCGGCCGGGATCCGTGGCGTCCATGGAACTGGCGTTCGTGGACCGGCCGCAGGTCGCCTCGTTGTCCAGCCTGCCCTTGCCACCGAGTTGGGCAGGGCTTGGGCGAGTTCCGGGGTCGGGCGGTTGGTCGGGCCGTGACCGGTTGGGGTGCATACCAGAGCAGGCACGGGCTTCGTGATCATTGGGGTGTCGAAGCTCAACGATCATGAGGTGGCCCGTGCCTGCCGCTGTATCCTCTCGCATCCCGCCGGTGTTGGTGAGGCTGGGTCCGCTGGACATCGGCCAAGTCGCTGACCTGCGGACGTTCCTGAATCTGGTGCCCGACCCGCGTGCGAGGCGGGGTCGCTGGTACTCGCTGACCGCGATCCTCCTCGTCTGCGCCTGCGCGGCGGTGTCGGGAGCCAGGAGCGTCGACGAGATCACCGAGTGGGCGGCGCGGGCCTCGGACACCGTGCTGACGGCCGTCGGAGTCCGACGGCATCCGCTGCGGTGGCGTCGTGCTCCCTCGCGGACCACGATCGGCCGTGTGCTGGCGGCCGTCGACGGTGACGCCCTGGACCGGGCCGTGGGTGCCTACCTCGCCGGCCGGAACTTTGCGGGACCGGCTTCGGAGCAACGGCAGGTGATCGCCGTCGACGGCAAGTCGCTGAGAGGATCGGCCCGCCTGTCCGCCGGCCGCAGGCACCTGCTCTCCGCCGTCACCCACCACCGGGCCTGACCCTCGCCCAGACGGAGGTCGGAGCGAAGACGAACGAGACCGCGCACTTCCGGCCCCTGCTCGAACCGCTGGACCTGGACGGAACGCTGATCACCTTCGACGCCCTGCACTCGGTGAAGGCGAACGTCACCTGGCTGGTCGAGACCAAGAACGCCCACTACATCGCCATGATCAAGCGCAACCAGCCGACCGCCTACCGGCAGCTTGCCGCCCTGCCCTGGCCCGACGTCGCCGTCCAGCACACCGCCTCCTGCACCGGACACGGCCGCCACGAATCCCGCTCCGTCAAGACCTGCTCCATCGCCGACGAACTCGGCGGCATCGTTTTCCCTCACGCCCGCCTCGCCCTCCGCGTCCACCGGTCAACCGGGCGACGCGAAACCCGCGAGACGGTCTACGCCGTCACCAGCCTCGACGCCCACCAGGCCACCCCGGCCGAACTCGCCGCCGCCGTCCGCGGTCACTGGACAGTGGAGGCCCAGCACAACATCAGAGACCGCACCTTCGCCGAGGACACCTCCACCGTCCACACCGGATCGGCACCCCGCGCCATGGCCACCTTCCGCAACCTCGCCATCGGTCTGCTCAAAACCCTCGGAGCCGCCAATATCGCCAAGACCACCCGGGCAATCCGCGACCAGCCCGAACGAGCCCTCCCACTCCTGGGCATCACCAACAACCACGACCCTCAGGGAACTTGATCAAGCCCTGCGCCGATCAGGCAAGGAATCCTTGCTGAGAGAAGGATGCCGGCACGTCGGGGTGCCGGGCATTCGAGTTGCGCCGAGTCCGGCTCCACCCCACCGCCCGCATCCGCCACCGGCCGGTCAGAGACCTGTTGCCACGCGGATCAGGTCGCTGACCGCGCGGAGGCGGCTCTGCGGCGGCCAGGCGATCACCGTGGTCACGGGCGGGGCGTCCAGGACCGGCACGGCGGAGAGGTCCCGGCGCAGGTCGGTGGCGACGGACTCGGGGACGATCACGGTGGTACGGCCGAGCGCGATGAGTTGGAGGAGCTGGGTGAGGTTCCGTACCTCCGGGCCCGTTCCCTCCGGGGGGCTGCCGTCCGGGCCGGGCCAGCGTGCCATCGGGAGTTCGGGCAGCTCGGTGACCTCGGCCGTCCGAAGCCGGGAGCGGGCGGCGAACGGGTGAGAGGCGGGCAGGATCGCCACCTGTCCCTCGGTGCACAGCGCTTCGGTGTCGAGTCCGGCGGCCGAATCGAAGGGCAGGTGCAGCAGGGCTACGTCGGCTTGACCGCTCCGCAGCAGTTCCCGGTGCTGATGCGCCTCGCAGAGCAGCAGATCGACGGTGGCCGCGCCGGGCTCCGTGCGGTACGCGTCGAGGAGTTCGGCCAGCAAGTCGCCGCCGGTGCCGGACTTGACGGTGAGGACGAGGCGGGGGCGGCGCTGCCCGGCCTGCCGGGTGCGCCGCTCGGCCGCGGCTGCCGCGCCGAGGATCGCGCGCGCCTCGGACAGCAGTACGGCCCCGGCCCCGGTGAGGGTGACCTTGCGGCTGGTGCGCTGCAGCAGCGTCACCCCGAGTCGTCTTTCGAGTCGTGCGACGGCGCGGGACAGGGCCGGCTGGGCTATCTCCAGGCGCTGGGCGGCCTTGCCGAAGTGCAGTTCCTCGGCGACGGCGACGAAGTACCGCAGCTCGCGCATCTCCATGCGTCCACCGTAGCCGCGGCGAGGGCGGATCGATGCCGTGCGGGTATCGCCGCGCTGCCGAAACGGTGTTGGTGCCCGGCCGCAGCGCGGCCATCCTCGCTGTCATGAGCGAGAAGACGATCGCGCTGGTCACCGGCGCGAACAAGGGAATCGGGCACGAGATCGCGGCCGGGCTGGGCGCGCTGGGCTGGAGCGTCGGGGTCGGCGCCCGGGACGAGCGGCGCCGTATGGAAGCCGTGGCGAGACTGCGGGCGGCGGGTGCGGACGCGTTCGGAGTGCCCCTCGACGTGACCGACGACGGAAGCGTGACCGCCGCGGCCCGGCTGCTTGAGGAGCGGGCGGGGCGCCTCGACGTGCTGGTCAACAATGCCGGTATCGCGGGCGGCTGGCCGGAGGAACCGTCGGCCGTCGACCCGCACACCGTGCGGCGGCTGGTGGAGACCAACGTCATCGGCGTCATCCGGGTCACCAACGCGGTGCTGCCGCTGCTGCGCCGCTCGGCGCACCCGCGGATCGTCAACCAGTCCAGCCATGTCGGCTCTCTGGCCCTGCAGTCCACGCCCGGTGTCGACCTCGGGGGGATCAGCGGGGCCTACGCGCCGACGAAGAGCTTCCTCAACGCGGTCACCATCCAGTACGCCAAGGAACTGAGCGGCACAACCGTCTTGGTCAACTGCGCCTGCCCCGGCTATGTGGCCACCGATCTCAACGGGTTCAGCGGTACTGAGACCCCTGAGCAGGGCGCGGCGATCGCCATCCGGCTGGCGGGTCTGCCCGACGGCGGGCCGACCGGTCAGATGTTCGACGACAAGGGAGTCGTGCCCTGGTGACGTCCTCGAACCGGAGGACGCGGACGGGTTCGCCGGTACCTCGGAGGTGCTGACCGGAGCGGTCGTCCGCCGTCCGTGGTCGGTCGCCCGCACTCGCCGCCGGGGACCACGCCGGTTCCGCCGGCGACTCGGGCGGCCGGACCTGCGCCCGGCCGGCAAACACCGGCCGGTGCGCAGGTCCGGGCGCCGGGTGAGCCGGGGACCGGGTGAGCCGGGGGTCAGTCCTCGGGCGTCTGCTGGAGCATGGCGAGGGTCAGGACGTTGCCGCCGATGCCCCAGCCGCCGTCGGTGACCTCCTCGACCAGGACCATGGTGTTGGCGCGGGCCCGTTCGCCGTAGATCTCGACGTACAGCTCGGTGGCGCGGGTGACGATCTGCTCCTTCTGCTTCTCGTCGAGGGTTCCGGCGGGGACCTTGAAGTTTGCGAACGGCATGGTGGTTCTCTTTCCAGGAAGGGACTACAGGGAGCTGCCTGCGGTGAGCAGGTCGTCCAGACCGATGCGGCGGAAGAAGTCGGCGCGGACGCGGTCCGCAACCGCGGAGACGACTTCGCTGCCGTCGCGGCCGGGGTCTATGTGGGTACGCAGCGGCCGGGTGCCGGCGGGCATGTCCACCAGGCGTACGACGGCGTCGGCGACCTGCGTGGCGTCCGCGTCCGGCGGAACGAGCGCGGCCAGTCGCTCATGCAGGCCGGTCAGCAGGGCGCCGTAGCGTTCGTCGTAGGCGGCGGCCCGGGCGGTGTCGGCGGGCGTGCCCGCGTGGGCGAAGTGGTTGGTGCCGGAGGTGAAGGCACCGGGGACGATGATGGCGGTGTCGATGCCGAAGCGCAGGATCTCGGCGGCGTAGCTGACGGCCAGGGCGTCCAGGGCGGCCTTCGCGGCGAAGTAGGGTCCGATGAACGGCGGGCAGCCGCCGCGGGTGCTGGAGCTGCCGATCCACACCAGCAGCCCCTCGTTCCGGTCTCGCAGGTGCGGCAGCACGGCACGGTTGACGCGCTGGGCACCCAGCACGTTGACGTCGTACAGGTGCGCCGGCTGGTCGGGGGTGAATGCCTCCGCCGGACCGGTGGCCAGGTGCCCCGCGTTGTGGACGACCGCGTCCAGTCGGCCGTGGCCGGCCAGAACGCGGGCGACTGCGTCGTCGGCGGAATCCTGGGAGGTGACGTCGAGTTCCACGGCGTGCAGGTCGACGTCGTGTTCGGTGGCGTAGCGCTTCAGGTCGGCCACGGCCGGCGCGTTGCGGGTGGCCGTGTGCCGAATGCCCGCGTAGACGGTGTGGCCGGCACGGGCGAGTGCGCGTACGGTCAGCGCGCCGAAGCCGCTCGAGGCCCCGGTCAGCAGGACGGTTCCGGGTTGGTGAAGGGGCATACGGATCCTCAGGGAATGAGCGGGGAGGGAAGAGGCCGGGCAGGCGAGGCCGTCACGCGATGCCGCCGTTGGCACGGATGACCTGGCCGTTGACCCAGTGGCCGGCCGGCGAGGCCAGGAAGGCCACCACCCCGGCGATGTCCGCCGGGGTGCCGAGGCGTTCCAGTGGGGGCTGCGCGGCCAGGCGGGCGATGGTCTCCTCGTCCTTGCCCTCCAGGAACAGGTCGGTGGCGGTGGGACCGGGGGCGACGGCGTTGACCGTGACGTTCCGGCCGCGCAGTTCGCGAGCGAGGATCAACGTGAGGGCCTCGACGGCGCCCTTGCTCGCGCTGTAGGCGCCGTAGCCGGGAAAGGCCAGGCCCACCACGGACGTGGAGAAGGTGACGACCGCGCCGCCGTCGCGGATCCTCCGGGCGGCCTGCTGGGCGATCACGAAGGTGCCGCGGACGTTCGTCCGGTGCAGCGCGTCCAGCTCCGCCAGGTCCAGGTCGGCGACGGGGGCCAGGTGGATGCGCCCGGCTGCGTGCACGACGACGTCGACGCCGCCGAACTCGGATTCGGCGGCGGTGAACAGCGTGGCCGCCTGCTGTTCGTCGGCGACGTCCGCCTGCACGGCGACCGCCCGGCCGCCCATGCCGGTGACCTGCTTGACGGCGGCCTCGGCCGAATCCCGGTTGCCGGAGTAACCGATGACGACGGCGAATCCGTCGGCGGCCAGTCGGCCCACCGTCTCGCGTCCGATACCGCGCGAACCGCCGGTGACGACGGCGACGCGGGGCTGGTCGGTGCCGTGACCGGACGCGGCACGGCTCTGCATGGTTTCCTGCGGTGACATGGGGGCTCCCGGGAAGGCCGGATGGGAGGTGCCGGGACGGGTGGAACGCGGCGGGAGGCGCCTGCGTCGCCGTCGGCGGCGCCGTGCTTGCGACTCCAGCCTGGGCGGGTGTTCCGGCCCCAGCCAGGGCTGTCCTCACCCGGGGGTCGGCGTCCCCTGGCTCAGCGCACCGGTGCGCGCGACCATGGGAGCTGTGAACCACGCCGAACTCGCCGCATTCCTGAAGTCCCGGCGCGACCGGATCCGCCCGTCCGAGGTGGGACTGCCCACCGGGCCCCGGCGCCGGGTTCCCGGCCTGCGGCGCGAGGAGGTCGCCCAGCTGGCCGGTCTGTCCGCCGACTACTACACGGAGCTCGAACGCGGACGCGGCGCCCAGCCCTCCGCGCAGGTGCTGGCCGCCCTCGCCCGGGCCCTGCGCTTGGACGGCGATGCCCGCGACCACTTGTTCCACCTCGCCGAGCGCCCCGTTCCCCCCGCGGCCCACGGACCGGCCGCGCACGTCCAGCCCGGTCTGCTCGGGCTGCTCGACCGGCTCACGACCACCCCCGCCCAGGTCATCACCGACCTGCACGAAACCCTCGTCCAGAACCCGCTGGCCGCCGCACTCGTCGGTCGGCCCCCGGCGGTGCGCGGCCCCGCGGCAAGCTTCGTCTACCGCTGGTTCACCGACCTCGACGCCCGCTCCGTCTACCCCGCCGAGGACCACCCGCATCACTCCCGGGTCTTCGTCGCCGACCTCCAGGCGGTCAGCGCCCGACGCGGCCGCGACCGCCAGGTGGAGCGGATGGTGAGCGAGCTGCGGCGTCGCAGTCCGGAGTTCGCCGGTCTCTGGGACACCCACGACGTCGCCCTGCGCAGGACCGACCACAAACGCGTCGTCCATCCCGCCCTGGGCGTCATCGAGCTCGACTGCCACAGCCTGTTCAGCGAGGACGGCTGCCAGCGTCTGCTGTGGTTCACCGCCCCACCCGGCACCGAAGGCGCCGCCCAGCTGGAACTCCTCTCCGTCATCGGTACGCAGGACCTGGACGGCACGGAAGCCTCCGGACGGCTGCGGACCTGAGCGGGGCCGGGCAGGTGGCGTCCGCCGCCCTGCCCTTGCACGCGGGACCTCGTACGGGAGGCACTCGGGGTTTCGGCCGGTGCGGCGGGAGCGCCTGCCGGGCCGGGTGACGGGAGGGCCGTGCCATGGCTCGGTCCCGGCGCGGAGCAGGGTCCCCACCTGCCCCGGGGCTGCCCGCCCAGCTCTGACCGGCGGTTCGGGGTGTCTTCGTGCCCGCCCGTCCGGCCGGCCCGGGGGCGACCGGATACAGTGCGCGGGACGGCAGCCCGGTCAGGGAGGGGAAGCATGACCGCCACCAGCAGCATCCGATCCGCCGACGACGAGGCCCGGGCGGCGCGGCGGAGCCGACTGCGCCGCGTGATGCGCTACATCCCCCTGGTCGCCCCCGTCCTGTTGTGGGCCGTGCCCTGCTGGGTGCTCCTGTACGGCGGCCAGCACTGGCCGCTGCCCGTCACGCTGACCGGCACCGCGCTGTTCGCGCTCGGCCTCGTCGGTATGCCGTTCGCGATGGGGCGCGGCCACGGCCGGCGCCAGCAGGACGGGGCGGCGATCGTCGGTGACACCCTGCTGGGCACCGGTTGGGTTCTGTTCACGTGGTCCGTTCTGCTCGGCGTCCTGTTGCGGCTCGCCCTGACCCTGGCCGGCGTCGGCGGGAGCCAGGACCGGGCCCGCATCGTCACCTGGGCCGTCCTCGGCGTGAGCGCCGTGCTGCTCGCCTGGGGGTACGCCGAGGCCCGCCGGGTGCCGCGCGTGCGTCGTCTGGACGTGCAACTCCCCCGCCTGGGTGCCGCCTTGGACGGCACCCGCGTCGCCCTCATCACCGACACCCACTACGGCCCGCTCGATCGCGCTCGCTGGTCGGCACGGGTGTGCGAGGCGGTGAACGCGCTGGAAGCCGATCTGGTCTGCCACACCGGCGACATCGCGGACGGCACGGCCGACCGCCGTCGCGCCCAGGCCGCCCCCCTCGGTACCGTGCGGGCGACCCGGGCCCGGGTGTACGTGACCGGCAACCACGAGTACTACAGCGAGGCCCAGGGGTGGGTCGACCTGATGGACGAGCTGGGCTGGGAGCCGCTGCGCAACCGGCATCTGCTGCTCGAACAGGGAGGCGACACCCTGGTGGTCGCCGGTGTGGACGACGTCACCGCCGAGGCCTCCGGTCTGGAGGGCCATGGCGCGCACCTCGAGGGGGCCCTGGACGGTGCCGACCCCGACCTGCCCGTCCTGCTCCTGGCGCACCAGCCCAAGTTCGTCGACCGGGCGGCGGCCGCCGGCATCGACCTGCAGCTCTCCGGGCACACCCACGGCGGCCAGATCTGGCCCTTCCACCACCTGGTCGGCCTCGACCAGCCGGCCCTCGCCGGCCTCAGCCACCACGGCAGCCGGACCATTCTCTACACCAGCCGCGGCACCGGCTTCTGGGGCCCGCCGTTCCGCGTCTTCGCCCCCAGCGAGATCACCCTGCTCGTGCTCCGCTCTCCGCGGCGGCCCGCCTAGCCGTAGCGGCCGCGTCCCCGCGCGCCGGAGGCGGGGGGCCGCTGCACGCTCCGTCTCCGGTGCCGTCACGGTGGTCGAGGCCGCGGGCGCCTTTCACTCCGGGGCGAACGGCGCGCCTCAGCGCTGCAGCGGCCCGGCGCCGAGCGGGAGGACCGCCTCCCCGGCGACGCCGAGGGCCACCGAGAGCGCGGCCGACACGTAGGCGGTGGCTGCCGACCAGCGTCCCAGGACCGTGTGTGTCTCCGCGGGGGCGGCGTCGGTGGTGCGGAACAGGGGGCCGAGCCAGCGGAGGTAGTAGAAGAGGGAGGCGACGGTGTTGGCGACGGCGAGGGCGGCCAGCCAGGTGTAGCCGCCGTCGACGGTCGCGCTGAACACCTCCAGTTTGCCGAGGAAGACACCGGTGGGCGGGGTGCCGACGAGGCCGAGCAGGCAGACGACGAGCACGGCGGCGAGGCCGGGGCGCCGTCCGGCGAGGCCGCGGTAGTCGGACAACGAGCGGGCGCCGGGGAGTTCGGTGACGACGGCGAAGGCCCCGAGGTTGGTGACCGCGTAGGCGGCCAGGTAGAATAGCAGGCTCCGCTGGGCCAGGTCGGTGCGGGAGGCGACGGACAGCGCCATCAGGAGGTAGCCGACCTGGCTGATCGCGGAGTACGCCAGGAGCCGCTTGACGGAGGTCTGGAAGAAGGCGGCCAGGTTCCCCAGGGACATGGTGACCGCGGCGGTGATCGCCAGCAGCAGTGGCCAGTTCACGTCGCTGCCGGGCAGTGCCTGGTGGAGCAGGCGGTACAGGGCGACCAGGGCGCCGATCTTGGGGAGGGTGGTGACGTAGGCGGCGACGGGGGCGGGGGCGCCGTCGGCTGCGTCGGGCACCCAGAAGTGGGCCGGGACCGCTCCGGCCTTGAACAGCAGTCCGGCCAGGACGCCGACGAGTCCGACCGCGACCGGGCCGTAGGGGGCGGCGGGCAGCGCGGCGCCGAGCTCGCGGTAGCGCACGCTGTGGCCGGCGCCGTACAGCAGCGCGATACCGGCGAGCATGACGGTGCCGAGCAGGGCGCCCATCAGGTAGTACTTCAGGGCGGCTTCCGTGCCGGAGGCGTCCTTGGCGAAGGCGACCAGCGCGTAGGCGGGGATGCTGGCCAGCAGGTAGGCGGCGAACAGCATGAGGAGGTCGTTCGCGCCGACGAGGGCGAGGGTACCGGCCCCGGTGAGGAGCAGGAGCACCCAGTACTCGGTCTCGCGCCGGTGGCGGTGGACGGTCTCGGCGGACATGCCGATGATCAGCAGCAGGGCCGCGAGGACGATGCCCCGGCCGGCGTCGGTGGCGGTGTCGACGGCGAACGCGTCCGAGAACACGGTCTGTTCGTGGTGCCCGGCCATGGTGACGGCCGTCGCCGCCAGGCCTGCCCCGCAGGCGGTGGCCGCGAGCACGGCGACGGTCCACTGGCGGCGGCGGGGCAGCCAGGAGCCCGCCAGCAGGCCGATGACCGCGGCGCCGACGAGGGCGAGTTCGGGGACCAGGGCGGCCGGGTTCTCGTTCATCGCGCCACCAGGCCGGTCAGCGTACGGCCGGCCGGTTCGATGACGCTCAGCAGCCAGCGCGGTGCGACACCGATGACGAGGGCGGTGGCGAGCAGGGTGACGGTGGACAGCGTCTCGGTCGCCTTCAGGTCCGCGATGCCGCCCGCGGGAAGGGACTGCGGCAGACGCGAGGCGCCGAGGAACATGTGCCGCAGGGCCGTCAGGAACACGGCCGCGATGAGGACGATGCCGGTGACGGCGATGGCGGTGGCGATCGTGCGGGAGCCGAGGCTGCCGGTGAAGATCTGGAACTCGGCGATGAAGCCGGAGAATCCGGGGATGCCGAGGCTGGCGAACGCGGCGACGGCGGTGACGGCCGCGAAGCGCGGGGTGTGGGCGGCCAGGCCGGAGTAGGCGTCCATCGCGTAGGTGCCGCCCCGGTCCCGGAGCACTCCGGCGAGCAGGAACAGCGCCGCGGTGATCAGACCGTGGCTGACCATCTGGGTGACCGCGCCCGTCACCGCGAGGGAGCGGGCCCGGGCGTCGCTTCCGGCGAGCGTCCCGGCGGCGCCGACCGCCAGCACGACATAGCCCATGTGGTTGACCGACGTGTAGGCGATCATGCGTTTGAAGTCGGTCTGTGCCAGCGCCACCAGGGCCCCGTAGACGACGGACACGGTGCCCACGATCACGACGGCGAGCGCGTAGCGGCGCCAGCTTCCCGGCAGCAGGGGCATGGCGATGCGGACGAACCCGTAGGTGCCCATCTTCAGCAGCACTCCGGCCAGGATCGCCGAGCCGGCGGCAGGGGCTTCGGTGTGGGCGGGGGGCAGCCAGGTGTGGAAGGGCACGGTGGGCGTCTTGACCGCCAGCCCCACCCCGACGGCGAGCAGCACCAGGCCCGCGTACAGGCCGTGGCCGGACAGCGGGTCGGTCCGGGTGAGGTCCGCGATGTCGAAGGTGTGCGGGTCGGCGGCCAGGTACAGGCCGATGAAGCCCAGCAGCAGGGCCAGGGAGCCGACGAAGGTGTAGAGGAAGAACTTCAGCGCGGCGGCGCGGGCCCGTTCGCCGTGCCCCCAGCCCGCGATGACGAAGAACATGCCGACGATCGACAGGTCGAAGAAGACGAAGAAGAGGATCAGGTCGAGGGCGACGAACAGGCCCACACTGACGGTCTGGAGGAACAGGAACAGGCACGCGTAGGGGCGCACACGTTGCTGCCCGCGCAGCGAGTACACCGCGACGGCGAGGAAGAGAAGGCAGGTCAGCGCCACCAGGGGCAGGGAGAGTCCGTCCACGCCCACGTGGTAGCCGACGCCGGCGCTGGGCATCCAGCGCACGCGCTGCTCGTACTGCATCCCCCCGCCGGTGTCGAAGCCCGCCCACACCGCGGCGACCAGAGCGAGGTCGGCGACCGCGGTGGCGATCCACGTCCAGATGTACGCCCGGTCGGGGACGGTGCGCGGCAGGAGCAGCAGCACCGCGGACGCCAGCAGCGGCAGGAAGGTGACGACGCTCAGCACAGGGGGTTACCTCACCAACAGGATGATCAGGACGAGCACGGCGAAGCCGACGGCGGCCTGTGCGTAGTACTGGTGCAGCAGGCCGGTCTGCGGCCGCCGTGCCCAGCGGCCCAGGCTCCGCGTGCCGGCGGCGACCGCCCGGACGGCACCGTCGACTCCCTCGTCGTCCAGCCGGCGGACCGCATGTGCCGCTGCCAGTGCACCGCGGGCCGTCTGCCGGACGGCGCCGTCGACGACGCGGTCGTCGAAGACCGCCAGTGCCCCGGCCAGGCGCCGGACGGGGCGGACCACGGCGAGTTGCGCGGCCCGTTCCAGGCCGAGCCATCCGTGCGCCCAGCGCACGGCGGCGCCCGGTGCGGGCGCCGGGCGGGACGCCCGCCACCAGGCGAGCCCCGCGGCGGCGAACGCGACGCCGGCGGACAGGCCGAGCTCCCACGGTGCGGGCGACGGCTCGCCCTCGGCGCCGACCAGCCGCCTCAGCCAGGACGCCGGCCCCGGCAGGGCCGCCACTCCCAGTACGGCCGCGGCGAGAGTGAGGGTGAGCAGCGGGAGCGGTGTCGTACGGGCGATCCTGCGTGTCCCGTGCTGCTCGGTGTCGTAGCCGGACCGCGCGTCGGGAGGGAGCGGGCGGGTGACGTACCAGACGGCCTTCACGCTGTAGACGGCGGCGACGGCCGCCGCCGCCAGACCGACCGCGTACAGCCCGGTGCCCTCGGCGCGTGCTGCGGCGAGGACCTCGTCCTTGGCCGCCCACAGGGACAGGGGTGGCAGCCCGGCCAGGGTGAGGGCGGCGAGGACGAAGGCCGCGCCGACGGTCCGGTAGGTGCGCGCCGCCCCGCGCAGGGCGGTCAGCCGCTTCGTGCCCAGTGCCGTCAACCAGGCACCGGCGGCCAGGAAGAGCGCCGACTTCGTGGCGGCGTGCGCGACGAGTTGGGTGGTGCCCGCGGCGACGCCGCGGCTGCCCGCGGCCAGCACCATGAAGCCGATCTGGGCGGAGGTGGAGGCCGCGAGGAGCTGCTTGAGATCGGTCTGGGCCACGGCGACCAGGCCGAGGGCGAGAGCGGTGGCCGCACCGGTCCAGGCGACCAGCGGTCCGGCCCAGCCGTCCGCCGCCAGCAGTGGGTCGAGCCGCAGGAGCAGGTAGGCGCCGGCGGCGACCATGGTCGCCGAGTGCAGCAGGGCGGACACCGGGCTGGGGCCCTGCATGGCCCGTGACAGCCAGAAGGAGAAGGGGAGTTGCGCCGACTTGCCCAATGCTGCCGCGACGATGCCGGCGATGACCAGGTGCCGCCAGTGCGGGGCCGCCGCGGTCAGCGTGTCGAGGCGCAGTCCTCCGACGCCCCCGGCGACGGCGGCGCCGGCGGCCAGGTAGAGACCGAGGTCGGCGGTGCGGGTGGCCAGGAACGCGACGTCGGCGGCCGCGGCCCGTTCGGGCCGCCTCCACCAGTAGCCGATCAGTGCCCAACTGGTGGCGCCCATCAGTTCCCATGCCATCAGCAGCAGCGGGAGCGTGGTCGCCGTGACCGTGACGAGCATGGCGCCGGCGAAGAGGAGCATCAGCCCGAAGAAGCGCCTCCGGTTCTCCTCCGCGCCCAACTCCCCCGTCGCGAAGACCAGGACGGCGGTGGTGACCGCGGTGACGGTGACGACCATCACCGCGGACAGGCCGTCCACGGCCAGTCCCGCCTCCATGCCCGCGAACAGCGGCGCGCCGGCCGTCGGACGGGTCGCGGCGGCGGCCGACGCCGTACCGAGCGCCGCGACGGCGACCGACACGCCGACGGCGGGCGCGTGCCGGTCGACGCGCGGCCCGGCCACCGCGAGCAGGGCTCCCCCGCCGAGCGGTAGGGAGACCAGCAGCCAGAGCACCGCGCTCATCCCCGCAGCTCCTCGGCCATGTCGGTCATGTCGACCTGCCGGGCGCGGTAGATGGCGGTCGTGACGGCGAAGCCCATGGCCATCTCCACCGCCATCGCCACCACGGCCGCCACGATGACCACCTGGCCGCTGCCGGCTGCCGGCGCCTGGAAGTGCCAGAAGTCCGCCGCGGCGACGATGATTCCGCCGATCATCAGCTCGATCCCCATCATGATCATGACGATGGACTGCTGGGACAGGGCGCCGAACAGGCCGGTGCAGAAGAGCGCGGCGGCGAGGACCAGGAGCAGTTCGAACGTCACCGGCCCACGCCCCCGCCCACGGGGTCCTTCGCGGGCCGCTGGTCGAGGTCGTCGCCGAAGCGGTCGTAGCGTCCCCGCCGGGTCGCGAGCACGGTGGCGCCGACCATGGTGGCCAGCAGCACCAACCCGAGTGTGACCATGGTCAGCATCTGATCGCCCATGAGGGACATGCCGACCTGGACGGTGGAGTCCTCCGGTGGTGCTCCCGAGCGGTCGGGCCAGGGCGCCAGGAAGATCCCGGTGACCATCGCGGCGAACACCGCGCCGCTGATCAGCAGGGCGCCGCGGGTGTTGTGCAGCATCGACATCGGCATCAGACCCGCCGGGTTCATCATGTAGGCGATCATGAAGACGGCCATGATCACCATCTCCATCACCATCATCAGCACGATCACCACGCCGAGATACGGCAGTCCCAGCAACGCCACCACCGCGCCCGCGCACATCAGGGACCCCAGCAGCGCGAAGGTCACCCGGGCCATGGAGTTGAGGATGAACACCAGGACACCGCCGGCCACGGCGAGCACACCCCACACCCACAGCAGTACCGTGCTCGTCACGTCCACGGCTCGCTCCTTTCCACAGGTTGTCCCGACGTCGTCCCGCGGTCGTCCCGCGGTCGTCCCGCTAGGGATCGAGGGCGGCCACGGCCGGCACCAGCGTCTGCAGGACGGCCAGCGGGAGCAGCACCACCCAGGCCAGCTCCACGTACCGGTCGGCGCGCAGCACCGGCAGCCGTCGCGACAGCCACACCAGAAGCCCCAGCACCAGCAGCGTCTTGGCCGTCTGCCAGGCCCAGGCCGGAAGCCCGGGGCCGGCGCCACCGCCCAGGAACAGCGGCACCGCCATCGCCGCTCCGGCCGCCAGCCACAGCCGTCGCCCGGCCCGCAGCAGCAGCCGGTCCACTCCGGAGGTCTCGCCCAGCACGCCGTCGGCGATGTCGCGCCCGGCCGGGTAGGCGAACGGCCCCAGGAAGCTGAACGCGAGCACTCCCGCCAGGTAGACCACGAAGGCGAACGGCATCCACACCGCGTACCACAGACCGTGCTGAGCGGCGGCAATGTCGGCCACCCGCAGGGACCGGGCCCCGGTCGCGGCGGAGATCAGGGCGAACATCAGCGGCAGCTCGTACGCCAGCCCCTGGGCCACGAAGCGGTAGCCGCCGACCAGGGAGAACGCCGCGTTCGGCCCCCACCCGGCCAGCCACAGCCCGGCCCAGGTCAGCACCTCCATGGCGTTGAACCACACCACCCCGACCGACACGTCGGCCACCGCCACGCCGCCGAACGGGATCACCAGCGTGGACAGGACCGCGGCCACCGGCACGATGACCGCACCGGCCCGCCACAGCCACATGTCCGGGGCCGGCAGGCTCCGGGGTCGTGCCAGCAGCGCCCGCGGTACGTCGGCGAACGGACCCAGCAGGAGGGCGACGCGGACGGGCCGGCCCGCGTCACGGGCGTCGAGCAGCGCCTCGCCGGCCACCGCCAGGCCGGCCAGGGTGAGCAGCGTCGCGGGCGCCGCCAGCAGCGTCCACCACGCACCGGCCTCAACCACGGGCCGCCACCCCGCTCCGAGCAGCGGTGAGTTCGTCCAGGTCCGGGTCGAGGCTGGCCACGACGAGACGGGCCGCCGCCAGTTCCGACCCCGTCAGCAGCCCCGGAAGCAGCGCGACCAGGGCGGCCGACGGCGGCCTGTCGTCCCGCCAGCGTCCACGGGGGCTGTCGTCGACGGCCGGTCGAAGCGGTGACGGCTCCTCCAGCCGCCCGACGTCGCGGCGGACGTCGGCCAGCCACTGCCGGTAGCGGTCAGTCACGTCACCGCCGGCACGAGCCGCCGGCCCGCTCACCCCGGCGGCACGAGCGTCCGCGGTGTTCAACCGGCCGATCCCGTGGGTCAGCCAGGCCAGCGTCCGGGACCGGCCGACCCGACGGGCGAAACGCTTCAGCCGAGGCGTGACCGCGTCACCGGGGGCCCCGCTCAGCAGGTCGTCGCGCAGGCGCCCCGCCGCGACGGCCTCGGCGGGCCAGCCGGCCACCGACAGCAGTCGCACCAGACTGTCCAGGTGCGAGGCGGCCCGCCGGCGGGCCGCCTCGCCCGCACTCACCGGCTCACCCGCCGCCGCACGCAGCCACGGCTGCACCCAGAACGCCTCCCGGGCCGCCGTGCCGGGACGTGCGGGCTCCTCGACCTCGGCCTCGGCCTCGGCCTCCTGCACGACGTCTCCCTGCAGGGCCAGGCGGATCGTCAGGCCGGCCGGCCAGCTGTCCAGGAACGGCCCCAGCGGCACGTGCAACCGGTCGAGCGTCAGACCGTCGCGGTCCTCGGCCTGCCCGGCCATCGGCAACCCGCCCGGGTTCGCCATGTCACCGGACCCGTGACCGGCATGGCCCCCGTGACCGGCATGACCCCCGTGGCTCCCGTGGCTGCTCCCGTGGCTCCCGTGGCTCCCGTGAGCGCCGTGCTCCCCGTGACCGCCGTGCTCCCCGTGGCCGCCGTGCTCCCCGTGGCCGCCGTGGCCCAGGTGACCGGCGTCGCCGTGAACGTCTCCGTCTCCGTCTGCGTCCCCGTCGTGATGGTTGCGGCTCTCCTCGGCGGCACTATGGCTCATGCCCGAGTCGCCCCGGCCGGCCCCGTGCCGCCCGGCCGCGTCAGGCTGACGGGCACCGTCCTCGTGACCGCGCCTGCCGTGCACGCCCGAGGCGCCCTCGTCCCCCGCACCGCCGGAGGGCGCCCGCGCAGGCGGACCGCCCTCACCGCCCTCGCCTCCGTCCGGGGCGTCCGCGTCGGGTTCCCCGAGCCGGCCGCGCTGCCGGGCAGGGTTGGCGAGCCGGGCCCGACCGGCTTCCAGCGCGGCCTCGACATCGGCGGCGCCGGGCGCGTGCACCCGCGCTCGGGGGCCGGGGAAGTCCCGCCAGAGCCGGTCCACCGCCGCTCGCAGGTCCGGGCGGTCCGGTCCGAGCACGAGCAGCAGATCCGCCCCGGCCGGGGTCACGGCCGGCGGCCAGTCCCTCAGCCGCACCAGGCGCTCGGCCTCCAGCCGCGCCGCCGTCCCCCCGGGCAGGGTGACCAGCAGCACGTGAGGGCGGACGGCGGCAGCGCGCAGGGCAAGACCGGTCACGTCCATCGCAGTGCGCCCTCCCGCCAGGCGTAGGCCACCCCGGCCAGCAGAAGCGCCAGGAAGAGGAACATCTCGATCACCGCACCGGGACCCACGGCGGAGATCACCAGCGTCCACGGGTACATGAACACCATCTCCATGTCGAAGGCCAGGAACAGCATCGTCACGGTGTACCAGCGCACATGGAACCGGCTCACCGCGTGCTCCACCGGCTCCAGTCCCGACCCGAACGGCAGGGCGGTGACGGGGTCGGCGGACAGACGCACCGCTCGGGCCGCCCCGTAGACACCGCCGACAGCGAGCAGTACCACCCCCAGAAGCGACAGCGTCGCCGTGACAGCGCTCATCCCGCGTCACCGCCCCGGCAGGCCGCAGGAGGACGCGTTCGGTCCCCCCGGATCGAGGCCCCCGGCCGGACCACGCGGTCCGGGATGTCGGCCTGAGCAGAAATCTCCGCGCTCCTCTCCACTTCCGTCACGGTCGTCGCATACCCCCTGGGGGCATGGGAAACCCCTTTGGCGGACCGCACCCTCCGAGGATCACGGCCACGGCACCGAACAAGGGGGTGGCGCGCCGCACCGGAGGGCAAATACGACTGCGGCGGGGAGCCGTTCGGGCGGCTGTGGTCGGCCCGGTCCGCAACGCGCCACCGGGGGCGGACGGGGCGGCACGACTATCGGTGATCGTCCATGCGCACGAAGTCGCCGTGCCAGTCGTGGTACCAGACCTGGCCGGTGGCGGCGTTCACCGACAGCATCCCGGTGATCCGCCCCGATCGCAGGGTGTGCAGGGTGCAGTAGCCCGGGAAGGACTCCGGGTCGCCCGCGGTGAGCGTGGTGCCGTGCGCCCGGAGCCATCGCCGGGCGATGTCCCGGGCCTGCGAGGCCGACACGTCGGTGCCGCTCCGGCTGCCGTGGTGCATGCCGTAGTCGGTGTTCCACATCATCGCCGGCCCGTACTCGATCTGCACGGCACCGTCGGCCGGGTTGACCAGCACCTCGGTGGCCTGGCGGCCGGCGCCGGTCTCCAACTGGGCGTAGAAGTTGCGGGTGAACTGCATGACCTCGCCGACCCGCAGGCCGAGCCGGTCGGCGAAGGCGGTGGCCCGTTCACGGGCCCGGTCGAGCGTACGCACCGGATGGCCGTCGCCCGCGAGCCACCAGTTGCCCCGCATGCCGGATCCCATCATGCCCGGCGCCCAGGAACCGCCGTCGCCGCCCATCATGCCGGGGCTCTCGTCATCGCCCCACATGCCCGGTCCCCATCCGCTGGTCGGCCCCGACGGCGTGGGTCCGCCGCCCGCCAGGTCGGACGGGGCGCTGCCGGGCGCCGTCGACGTCGCCGACGGGGTGCCGGGTCCGGTGGCGTCGCCGCTCGCTCCGCACCCGCCGAGGGCCACCGCGCCCGCCAGGGCGAGGGATGCGAGGAGTACCGCATCGGTCCGCCTACGATTCATGATCCTCACTCCGCCGTCGATCCGGCCGCGGCCGCCCGTGCGGACCGCGCCTGCACGGTTCCGAGCCTGGCACCGTCCGGGGGGCCGGCTCACGGGCCGTCCGGCCCACGTCCCCCGGAGATCGGCCTCTTCGGGCATCCGGCGCCGGGGACGAGGATCCTCGGGCATTCCGGCACCGTGTCGTTCTGCCGATGCCGACCTCGCCGCGGTGCCGTGCCGGCCGCCGGCCGACCGGCAGCCCGGCCCGCCCCATCGGGAACCGGCCTGCCGCGCGGCCCGCTCGGGGACGGCGCCGCGCACCGTCGCATCCGGCCCGTGGCGAGTTGTGGGGCGCGGCTCCGACGGACCGTGCCCCGCCGCGGCCGGCTCAGGTGGTGTAGTCGGCGTTGAGCTTCACGTAGCCCTCGGTGAGGTCGCAGCCGTAGACCGTGAACGCGCCCTCGTCGATGCCGAGGTCCACCCGGACGACCACCTCGTCGCCGGTCAGGTACCGGGAGGCCTGCTCCAGCAGTGCGTCGCCCGGCTCCTCCGGGTGCATGGGGAGGTCGTCGAACCAGATGCGGACGAGGTGCGGGCTGATGTCGGTCTCGTCGTGGAGTTTGCCGATGGCCATCGCGATCCGGCCCCAGTTGGGGTCGGCGCCGTGCACGGCGGTCTTCACCAGGGGCGAGTTGACGACGCTCTTGCCGACCCGCTTGGCCTGGGCGTCGTCGCGGGCCCCCGTGACCCGGACCTCGATGAGCTTGCCGGCGCCCTCGCCGTCCGAGGCGATGTCGCGGACCAGGCGCAACGCGACCGTGTACAGGGCCTGTTCGAACTCGGCGAGGTCGACGGGGCCGGCCAGTCCGTTGGCGAAGATCGCGGCGGTGTCGCTGGTGGAGGTGTCGGTGTCGATGCTCAGCGCGTTGAAGGTGCGGTCCATCACCCGCCGGAACAGGGCGTCGAGTTCGGCGGCCGGGATGTCGGCGTCCGTGAAGAAGAACGTCAGCAGGGTGGCCATGTCCGGCTCGATCATGCCGACGCCCTTGGCGATTCCGGTGAGGACCGCCTCGCCGACCGGAACGCTGGAGCTCTTCGGGCGGGTGTCGGTCGTCATGATGGCCGCGGCCGCCGCCGGGTAGTCCGCCTCCGGGAACGGCCAGGACAGTGCGTCGAGGCCCTCCCGGATGCTCCCCATCGGGTAGGGGCGGCCGATCACCCCGGTGGAGCCGATGACCAGTTCCCCGGGGTCGATGCCGACGATCCCGGCGACCCTGCGGCGCACCTCGACGGCATTGTCCCTGCCCGCCTCGCCGGTCGCCACGTTGGCGTTCCGGGAGAGCACGACCATGCCGCGGGCCCGCCGGCCGGGCGCCGACTCGCGACTGAGGACGACGCTCGGTCCCGCGAAGCGCGAACGCGTGAACACGGCGGCGGAGCGGGCGGGCACCTCGGAGACGACGACCGCGAAGTCGTCCTCGGCGTCCTTGAGCCCCATGTTCCTGGTCACCCCGCGAAAGCCCTTCGGGCCCGTGATCGTCATGGTCCACATTCCTTCTCGATGAATGAACATTCTGATCACTGCACATTCTGCCAAGCCGGGCAGCGAAGTACGCAGGCTTTTTCACCAGTCACAGCACGACGGGGCGGGACATCTTCTGCATAAATATTCCATCTCTGAGTGAGGAGAGTCCGCACCGACCATCGACACGGCCACCGCGACCGTGAAGTGCGGGCGCTTGCCGAGGACATGGCCCCGGTCGGGTTCTCCCAGGCGCACGAGCGGAACCCGTTCGGTCGGGAGCGCATGCGCGGGCCGTCGCCGCCGATGACCGGTCTCCACGGCGAGGGCGGGCTCCGCGGAGTCGCGCCGGCGCCGGCCGGCTTCCCGCGGTCGCCTACCCGGCGGAGACCGGTGCCGAGGACCGTCGCGATGCCGCGCGGTCCAGCCGGGCACGGCGCGCGAGGGACGCGGCGGCGCTCCCCCACTCGGGATGAGTGAAGGCGAACCCGGCTGCGCGCAGCCGCCCCGGTACCACCCGGCGGCTCTTGAGCAGCAGTTCCGTGTCCGTGCGCAGCGCGAACGCCCCCAACTCGGCCATCCAGCGCGTCGCCGGCAGGCCCACCGGAACGCCCCGTGCCGCGCGCAGCACCCGCATGAACTCGCGGTGCGGGAGGGGGTTCGGCGAGGCGAGGTTCACCGGCCCGTCGAGGTCGTCACGGGCGATCAGGAACTCCACCGCCCGCACGAAGTCCTCGTCGTGGATCCAGGAGACGTACTGCGCACCGCCGGCCACCGGCCCGCCCAGCCCGAGTCGCGCCAGCCGGGACAGTACGTCGAACACGCCGCCCCGGTCCGGGCTCATGACCATCGCCGAGCGCAGGGCCACCTTGCGGGTCCCGGGGGCCGGCGCCTCGGACTGCGCCCGTTCCCAGTTCTTCGCGATCTCGACGCTGTACGCCCAGTAGTCCGGCACCCCGGGCTCCGCGCCTCCGATCAGCCCGGTCGCCTCGTCGTGCGCCGGGTCGAACCGGTGGGAGTAGATCGTCGCGGTGCTCATCTGCAGCCAGACCCGCGGTGGCCGCGCGGCGGCGGCGATCGCCTCGCCCACCACCCGCGCCGAGTCCACCCGTGAGTCCATCATCGCCCGCAGGTTCTCGGGGGTGTAACGGCAGGAGACGCTGCGCCCGGCCAGGTTGATCACGGCGTCGCAGGCGTCGAGTGCCGCGGCCCAGCCGCCGAGCGTGGCCCCGTCCCATCCGATGTGGTGCGCCCGCTTCGGACGCCGGGTCAGCACGGTGACCCGGTGTCCGGCCGCCGTCAGCGCACGGTCGAGGATCGCACCCACCTGTCCGGTTCCCCCGGGCAGTACCACCTTCATCGAACCCCCTCGGCCCGGCCACTGCTTTCCGGATCAGCGTAGCCCTGTTTTTGAACGCGTTCAACTCGACACCCAGGGGGATCGGGTCGGCGCTCCGCTCAGGGATGGCCGGGGGCGGGCGGCGCGGTGAACACGTCGACCAGCGGGGCGGGGGCCTGCGGGTGGAAGAGGATGCCGAGCGCCTCGGCGGACTCGTGGGCCTTCTCCGCGGCCCGGTCGAACATCTCCTGCTCGTAGCTCTTGACCGCGGTGCCGGTGTCGCCGGGATGGGCGAGCAGATGGCGGGCCAGTTCGGCGCCGTCGAACAGAGCGAGGTTGGCGCCCTCGCCGGCGAAGGGGGACATCAGGTGCGCGGCGTCACCCAGGAGCGTGACACCGGGGCGGGTCTCCCAGCGCAGCCCGGCGGGCAGCGCGTGGATCCGGCGCGGGGTCGGCGGGCCGTCGGCGTCGGCGACCATGCGCCGCAGGGCGGGGTCCCAGTCGCCGAAGTGCGCCAGGACGGCCGCCTTGACGGCCGGGGTGTCGCCGAAGTCGATGGTGTTCAGCCACTCCTCCCCGGTACGCAGCGCGACGTAGAGGTGGAGGCTGCCGTCGGTCTCGCGGTGACCGAGGAAGCCCTTGCCGTCGCCCAGCGCGAAGAACATGCCCCCACCGGCGAGAGAGGCGGCCTCGGGATGGCGGACGTCGGCGTCCCGGAGGTCGAGTTCGACGAAGGAGACGCCGGTGTAGGCGGGCGTCGCGTCGGTGAGCAGCGGCCTGACCCTGGACCAGGCGCCGTCGGCACCGACGAGCAGGTCGGTGGTGAACCGGCGCCCGTCGGCGAGTGCCACCTCGTGACCGCCGCCGCCCAGCGGCCGCACCGCGACCGCCTTGGCCCCCCACTGAACGGCACCCTCGGGCAGCGAGCCGAGCAGGAGGCGGCGCAGGTCGCCGCGGTCGATCTCGGGTCGGCCGCCGTCGGGGTCGTCGGCGTCCTCGTGGGCCACGGCGGCGTGCTTGTCCAGCACGCGCACCGCCTGCCCGCCCGGGTGAACCCGGTCCAGGAACTCCTCGTGCAGGCCGGCCCGGCGCAGCGCCTGCTGTCCGGTGTCGTGGTGGATGTCGAGCATGCCGCCCTGGACACGGGCGTCGGCGGAGGCGTCGAGTTCGAGGACGGGGGCGTCGACGCCGTGCACGTGCAGGACACGTGCGAGGGTCAGGCCGCCCAGGCCGCCCCCGAGAATGGCGAGGGGGAAGTGTGCAGTGGTCATGCCTTGACAGTAACGAACATGTTCGTGACGAACAAGTTCCTCATGCGGGGTCCGCGGTGCGGAAGGTGTCCGGGCGGGTGACCAGGATGCTGTTGAGCAGGGCGTCCACCCGCCAGCGGCGCCGCTCGGCCGGAGTACCGGAGACCAGGTCGCCCGCCCGTTCCCGCACATGGGGATGCGTGTCGGGCGAGGCCTCGACCACGGCGCGGCGGAGCCGGTCCCAGTCCTGCCGGGCGGCGGAGTCCTCGCGGCGCGAGGAGTGCTCGGCGGCCGTCGCCGTCGAGGCCTGCAGCAGGATGTCGACCCCCCAGGCGGCCTGGAGCCCCGGCACGCCGCCTTCGGCGAGCAGGGCGAGGAGGGCCTCCAGGAGAGCGAGGTAGTTCTCGCCGGAGGGCCGGGCGACCAGGGCCGACCGGGCGAGCGCCGGGTGGGCGAACAGGACCTCCTCGTAGCCGGCGAGTACGGCGTCCAGTCGTGCGCGCCAGGACGCGTCGGCCCCGCCGGCACCCAGGTCGACGCGCCCCAGCAGCCGGTCCAGGATGGCGGCGTGCAGCTCGCCGGTGTTGGCGAGGTAGACGTAGAGGGAGGCCGGGCCGGTGTCGAGGGCCTGGGCCAGGCGGCGCATCGTGACGCGCTGCAGGCCTTCCTCCTCCATAAGGGCGACGGCGGTGTCGATGATGCCCTCCCGTGTCAGGGCTGGCTTGGCGGGCCGCTCGCGGCGGCTTTGCGGAGTGGGCATGACGTCGAGTCTATGACCAAACATGTTCGGCACGAACATGTGCGGTCCGAGCGGTCCCTCCTCACCGAGGGTGACGGGTGCAGCCTGCCGCACGGGCCGGCCCCGACCCACGCCGACCCGCCTCGAACTGCACCAGTGGTGCGTGTCCGCGGTAGGCCCGAGTCGCCGGACGGCCGCCACGGCCCCAATACGCCGCCCGGCCCGACCCTGGGGCGAACGCGTTCGCAACGATCGCGTTCGCCCGTTGGTGGCGCACCCTCACACGCGGCGCAGCCGCACCAGAGCGCTCGCGTGATCGCCGGCCCCGAGGTCGGGCACGGGCAGTCCGAAGGCGCCCAGGGTCGCCCCGGACCACTGCGCGCCGGTGTCCTCGTCGCGGTAGCGGGCGTCCGGATCGAGCCCGTGCAGGCGCAGTGGCGGCGGGGGTGTCCGGCAGGCGGCGAATCCGGCGGCGGGGCGCCAGACCAGCACCACGCACCGTTCGGCGGCGCGGTCCACGTACTGCACGGCGGTGAGCGGCCCCTCCCCCGGTGCCAGCAGCCGGTGCAGCCTGCCGTGCTGGACGACGGGGCGGACGTCCTTGTAGAGGGCGACGAACTCGGCCGCCTCCTCGAGTGCGGTACCGGTCCAGCGGGCGAGGTCGCCGCCGATACCGAGGACCCCCGCCATGGCGGTGTGGAAGCGGAAACGCAGCGGAACCGTGCGGCCGGTCAGCGGATTGGGGCTGTCCGTCACCCAGGCGGTCATCACGCCCGGCGGGCAGACCTGGGTGAAACCGTGGTGGACGGCCAGCCGGTCGACGGCGTCGGTGTTGTCCGAGGGCCACACCTGGTCGGTCCGCGCGAGCATGCCCGCGTCGATCCGTCCGCCGCCGCCCGCGCAGGACTCGATGCGCAGGTGCGGGAACTCCGCCCGCAGCCGGTCCAGCACGCGGTGCACCGCTCTGGCGTGGTGGACGTGCGGGTACCGGCCGTCGGGGCGGCCGCGTGCGCCCGCTTCGGTGAACGACCGGTTGAAGTCCCACTTGAGGAAGTCGACCGCGTTCTCCCGGACGATGTCGCGCAACCGGTCGAGCACCCAGTCCGCCACCTCCTCGCGGGAGAGGTCGAGGACCAGTTGCCGGCGCAGTTCGGTGGCGTCGCGGTCGGGAAGGTGCAGCACCCAGTCGGGACGGGTGCGGAACAGTTCGCTGTCCCGGTTGGCCATCTCCGGCTCGACCCACAGTCCGAAGCCCATGCCGAGCCTGTGGACCTCGTCGGCGAGGGGTCGCAGCCCGCGGGGGAAGCGCTGCCGGTGGGGTGTCCAGTCGCCGAGGCCCGCCCCGTCGTCGTCCCGGGCGCCGAACCATCCGTCGTCGACCACGAACAGCTCGACGCCCAGCTCCGCGGCCTTGCGGGCCAGAGCCAGCTGGTTGTCCTCGGTCACCGAGAAGGAGGTGGCCTCCCAGGAGTTGTAGAGCACGGGCCGCAGTTCGTCGGGGTGCGGCAGGACGCGGCCGCGCAGGTGGGTGTGGAAGGCCCGGCTCGCCTCGCCGAAACCGCCGGAGGTGTGCAGCGCCGCGGTGACCGCGGTGGTGTGGCGGCGACCGGGAGCCAGGGACAGCTCGGTGCCCTCGTGCCCCTCCCCCGCGATGACGCCGACCCGGCCGGCGGCCGTGTGCTGCACGGTGATCCGCCAGCTCCCGCTCGCCGCGAGGGCGGCCAGCCACACCTCGCCGGACTCCTCGCCGGCGCTGCCGTCGTCGAGGGCCACCCAGGGTGCCGCGTCGTGACCGGTGTGGCCGCGGCGGCTGCCGAGCACGGTCTCCCCCACCGGCAGCGGGGTGCGCCGGAGGCGGTTCTCCGCCGCCCACGCGCCGTGCACGCTGCTCAGTCGCGGGCCTGCCGGCCGCTGCGGCAGCGGCCAGTGGGCGGAGGCGTACCTGATCAGCAGGACGGGATCGTCCCCGGGCCGGCCGGTGTGGAGGAACTCCGTCCAGCGTTCCAGGACGTCGCCGTCGGGCGGGACGCGGTAGTGGAGTTCCCAGGCCAGTGGCCGTGTGCGGTCGTGGAGGGCGATGACCAGGTGTCCCGGCTCCGCCTCCGTGACGTGGTCGACACGCGGTTCCAGCGGACTGCTTCCGTCGGCGAAGCGGACCTCCAGCGCGGGTGCCGCGAACCTGCGCCCGCCGTCGACGGGGTACTCCTCCACGCCGTCCAGGCGGCCGGAGAAGCTGTCGTCGTGGTCGGCCCACACCGGCAGCAGGGCGGCGTCGTCGAGCGGCAGCGGCGCACCCCAGTGGACGTGCAGGACGGTGTGGGCGGCGCGGTCCACTCGCAGGACGTAGCAGGTACGGGGGGTGTTCAGGACGACGGTGCCGGTGTCCGCGTCGATCCGGACGCGCGGCGGGGTGCCGGTGCGGTCGGGGCGACCGGTGACGGTCGCGGGGTGTTCAGCCATGGGGTTCACTCCGGTCCTCCCTCACGACGGCCACTCCCCCGCACGGTACGAGGGCGAGTCCGTCGCGGACGGCGGTGGCGGCCAGGCCGGTCGCGTGTCCGACCGGGACGGTCGCGTCCTCCGCCGTGTGGTTGACGAGGAACAGGTAGGAGCCGTCGGGGCCCTCGCGGCGGACCGCTTCCACCCCGGGCGGGGTGGCGGCGGCCGGGCGGACGCCCGCCTGCGCGCACAGGTCGCGGACCATGCCGCCCAGGGCCGCCGTGGAGGGGCAGGTCGCCACGTACCGGGCCGTTCCCCGGCCGTGGAGGTTGCGGGTCATGGCCGGTCCCCCGCGGGCGGGGCCTCCCTGCGGGCCGTCGGCGAAGCGCAGGAGGGTGGTGGCGGTGTCCGGTTCGACGCGTTCGGCCCACCGGCGGGCCGTGGTGCCGTCCTCGAGGCGGGCGTCCTGCCCGGGCCGCAGGGGCAGGTACTCGTCGACGCGGATCCCGAGCAGCTCGCGCAGGGCTCCCGGGTGGGCGCCGGGCCGGATGCGGTCGTGGGCGTCGACGACTCCGCTGAAGCAGCCGACGGCCAGGTGTCCGCCGTGCTCGACGTACCGGTCGAGGTTCTCGGCGTCGGCGTCGGTCAGCAGGTAGAGGTTGGGGGCGAGGACCGCCCGGTAGCGTGAGAGGTCCGCTCCGGGGGCGACGACGTCGCAGGTGATGTTCTCCCGCCACAGCGCCTCGTACCAGTCGCGCACCTGATCGAGGTGGTGCAGGTGCGCCGAGGGACGCGCCTGGAGTTCCAGCGCCCACCAGGAGTGCCAGTCGAAGAGCAGTGCGACGTCGCTGTGCACGCGGGTTCCGGTCACCTCGGCGAGGGTGGCGAGTTCGGCGCCGAGCGCGCTCACCTCGCGCCAGATGCGGCTGCGGGTCCCGGCGTGGGGCACCATCGCCGAGTGCCACTTCTCCGCTCCGGCGCGGGACTGGCGCCACTGGAAGAACAGCAGTCCGTCGGCGCCGCGGGCGAGGTGCGTGAGGCTGTTGCGCCGCATCTCGCCCGGCTGCTTGGCGGTGTTGACGGGCTGCCAGTTCACGGCCGAGGTGGAGTGCTCCATGAGCAGCCACGGCCGGCCGCCGGCCATGCCGCGGGCGAGGTCGGCGTTGAGCGCGAGGTCGATGTGGCCGTCGGGGTCGTGGGCGGGCAGGTAGTGGTCGACGGAGACGACATCGCATGTGCGGGCGAAGGCGTGGGCGTCGACCTTCTTCTCCAGTGTGCCCATGAGGTTGGTGGTGATCGGGACGCGGGGGGTGATCCGCCGCAGCAGGCCGGCCTCGGCGCGGTGCCGCTCCAGGAGCGCGTCGGAGGAGAACCGGAGGTAGTCCAGTTCCTGGCCCGGGTTCCTGAAGGCCGTGGTGTCGCGCGGGGGGTCGATCTCCTCCCAGTCGCCGTACCGCTGGCTCCAGAAGTCCGTGCCCCAGGCCTCGTTGAGCGCGTCGAGGTCGCGGTAGCGGGCGACGAGCCAGGTACGGAAGGCGGCGGCGCTGGCGTCGCAGTAGCACAGCGCGTTGTGGTTGCCCCACTCGTTGTGGACGTGCCACAGGGCCAGCGCGGGGTGTTCGGCGTAGCGGGTGGCGAGGGCCGTGACCAGTTCGTCCGCGGCCTGCGCGTATGCCGGGTGGCTGGGGCAGAAGCACTGGCGGCTGCCGTGGGCGAGGCGGGTGCCGGAGGCGGTGACCGGCCGGGCGTCGGGGTGCCGGCGGGTGAACCAGGGCGGAGGCGCCGCGGTCGGGGTGGCGAGGTCGACGGCGATGCCGTTGCCGTGCAGCAGGGCGAGCACCTCGTCGAGCATGCTCCAGTCGTAGGTGCCGGGTTTCGGCTGGATGCGGGACCAGGAGAACACGCCGACGGTGACGAGGCCGACGCCCGCCTCCCGCATCAGGCGGACGTCCTCGCGCCAGACGTCCCGGGGCCACTGTTCGGGGTTGTAGTCGCCGCCGTAGGCGATCCCGCCCAGTCTGGCGGTGAGTTCGGTGAGGCGGTGGGTCATGACTTCACCGCTCCGGCGGCGAGCCCGGCGCGCCAGTAGCGCTGCAGGAGCAGGAAGGTGAGGACGATCGGTACGACGGAGACCATGGCTCCCACGATGGTGAGGGTCTGGAGTTCGGGCAGTCGGCTGGTCTGGGACTGCCAGGTGAACAGGCCCAGGGTGACGGGGTAGAGGCGGTCGTCCTGGAGCATCACCAGGGGCAGCAGGAAGTTGTTCCAGATGACGACGAACTGGAACAGGAAGACGGTCACCAGGGCGGGTGCCATCAGGCGCAGCGCGATGGTGCGGAAGATCCGGAACTCTCCGGCTCCGTCCATCCGTGCCGCCTCGATCACCTCGTCCGGTACGGACGCGGCGGCGAAGATGCGGGACAGGTAGACGCCGAACGGGCTGACCACGCTGGGGAGGAAGACCGACCAGAACGTGTCGGTGGCGTCGACCTGCGCGAACATCAGGAACAGCGGCAGCGCCAGGGCGGTGGCCGGGACCAGCACGCCGCCGAGGACGACGGAGAAGACGACTTCCCGGCCTCTGAAGGCGTACTTGGCCAGCGCGTACCCGGCGGCCGCCGCCAGCAGGGTGGCGACGGCGGCGCCCGCGCCCGCGTACAGCAGGCTGTTCAGCAGCCAGTGGGCGTACACGCCGTCCTGCTGGTGGAAGAGCGCGCTCAGGTTGTCGCGCAGGTGCCAGCCGACGGGCAGCAGTCCGGGGGTGCCGACCAGGTCGCTCTGGCTCTTGGTAGCCGAGATCAGCAGCCAGTAGACCGGCAGCAGCATGTATCCGGCGACGAGCGCCATGAAGGCGAAGGCTGCCGCGGTCGGCCATCGGGTGGTTCGGCGGCCGGTGGAAGGGGGCACGGCGTGCGCCCCCGCGGTGCGGGTCAGCAGGCTCATCCCTGCCTCCTCGTGGTGAAGCGGAGGAACGCGAACGACAGGACGAAGGTGACGGCCGCCAGCAGCACGGACAGGGCCGCCGCCGCGCTGTAGTCGTCGCCGGAGGCGAGCGAGTAGGCGGCGAGGTTGGGGGTGTAGGTGCTGGTCACGCTCGTGGAGATGGAGCGGAACACCTGGGGTTCGGTGAAGAGCTGAAGGGTTCCGATGATCGAGAAGACACCGGTGAGGACGAGCGCGGGCCGGATGACGGGGATCTTGATGCGCAGGGCGATGGCGAGACCGCCGGCGCCGTCCACGCGGGCCGCCTCGGAGATGTCGGCGGGGACGGCCTGGAGGGCGGCGTAGAGGATGAGCATGTTGTATCCGGTGTAGGTCCAGGTGACGACGTTCCCGATGGACCACAGGATGCTGCCGGCGCCGAGCGGGTCGACCGCCAGGCCGGCCGAGCGCAGCCCGTCCACCAGGGGCGAGAGCCGGGGGTCGTAGAGGAACGCCCACATCAGGGCGGCCACCACGCCGGGGATGCCGTAGGGGACGAAGTACACGAGGCGGAAGAAGCGCTTCAGCCGGGCCACGGTGGAGTCCAGCAGCAGGGCGAGGACCAGCGCCAGGAGGAGCATCAGCGGGACCTGGACGAGGGCGAAGGCTCCCACCCGGAGCAGGCTGTCGGCGAAGAATTCCGCCTTCAGCACGTCGGCGTACTGCTCGAAGCCGGCGAACACCTCGTGGGTCCGGCCGAAGGTGCCGCCCACGCGCTCCTTCCTGTGCAGGCTCTGCCAGAACGCGTACGCCACCGGGAGCAGGGTGAACAGCACGAAGGGGACGAGGAAGGGGACGAGGAAGAGGTAGGGGGCCGCGGCGGTGCGGCGGGCGCGGCGGTGCGCGAGCGGGTTCTTGGCGACGGTCACGGGACGGCCTTCTCGGGTGCGGGTTCCCTGCCGCCGCTGCGGGCGGCAGGGAGGAGGCGGGTGTCGGACCGTGTCAGTCGGCGACGTCGAGGGACTGCTTGCGCAGCGACTCCGTGCTCTTGTCGTCGGCCTGCTTGAGGACGTCGCCGAGTGTGGTCTTCCCGCCGATCGCGTCGGCGGTGCCGTCGCTGAGGTACCGGTAGGTGTCGGTCATCGTGGGCCCCCAGGTGAAGCCGGTGTCCACGTGCGCCGACGCGTCGGCGAAGACGTCGAAGATCTTCTGCCCGCCGTAGAAGTCCACGGGCTTCTGCAGCGCGGGCAGTTGCAGGCCGGCCTTGGCCGCCGGGTACAGTCCGCCCTCGCGGTTGAGGATCGCGAGGGCCTTCGGGTCGGTGTTCAGCCACAGGGCGAACCGGGAGGCCTCGGCGGGGTGTTCGGTGCCGGCGAGGACGGCGGTGGTGGAGCCTCCCCAGTTGCCGGCCTGCTGCTCGCCGTCCGCCCACTGCGGCATCGGGGCGACGGCCCACTTGCCCGCGGTCGACTTCGCGTTGTCCCGGATGGTGCTGTACCCCCAGGCGGCGCTGATCCAGGTGACCACCTCGCCGGTGTCCCACGCCTTGTAGAGGGCGGGGGAGAAGCCCTGCAGGTCGGTCGCGACGAGCTTGTCGTCGATGAGCTTCTGCCAGTAGTCGGCGACCTGCCTGCTCTCGGGGCGGTCGATGCTGACCTTCCAGGCGTCGCCGTCGCGTTCGAACATGGTGGCCTTGTTCTGCCAGAGCAGCCCGGTGAACCAGTTGGGGTCGGTCTGGGAGAAGTGCGTGATGAGTTCGCCGTCCGCCTTGATCCTGCGGGCGTCCGCCGCGTACGCCTCCCACGTCTTGGGTGCGGTGAGGCCGAGGCGGTCGAAGACGTCCTTGCGGTAGAACAGCGCCATGGGCCCGGTGTCCTGCGGCACGGCCCAGATGCCGTCCTTGCCGCCGGCGCCGAAGGCGACCTGCGACCAGGTCCAGTCGACGAAGTCCTGCTGGGCGTCGGTCACTCCCGGGCAGCGGGATATGTCCCGCAGGCCGCTCTTGAGCCGGAAACTGGCCAGCGAGTCGTACTCGATCTGGCCGAGGTCGGGGGCCTTGCCCGCCTTCAGTGCGTTGGAGAGGTTCTGGTAGGTGCCCGCGTTGCCCGCGGGCGTCGTCTTCAGCTTGACCTGGATGTCGGGGTTCTCGCTGTTCCACAGGTCGACGGCCTGCTGCATCCCGGGCACCCAGGACCAGTAGTCCAGGGTCACCTTGCCCTGCGAGGGTGCGCAGGACGTGCCGGCGGCCGCTTCGTCGCCGGTGCTGCCGGCGCTGCACCCGGTCACCCCGGTGAGAGCCAGGACTGCTGCGCCGATCACCCAGCGCCGGGCGGTGGACGTGCGATCTCTCATCGCCATGAGGTTGCTCCTTGCACCGATGGTCCGCTCCCACGAAGCGGTGGGCGCAACCTTCACAACAGGAATCAACAGAAGTCAACAGTTCCGTCGAAAATACTTTCCTTCGTGACACCTGCGAGACCACCTCAGCGCTTCGAATCGGCGCCTCGAAACCCCCTCTGACCTGCTTTTTCACTGAAGTGGTGCGGGAGTGAGGGGCGCCGGAGGCAAAGAGCGGAATCGATTACGCGTAGCTGCGCGAGAGGCGTCGCGAACCGTATCTCCCCGGTGGGATGCCGCCGCGCCGCGCCGCCCTGCTCAGGCGGAGGCGCGCACGACGAAATGGGCCTGCACGCGCACCGTCTTGTGCACCTCGCGCCCGTTGAAGCGCTCGAGCAGCAGACGCGCCGCCTTGCGGCCGACCTCGTCCGCCGGATAGCGGATGGTGGTGAGCTGGGGGCGCACCAGCGAGGCGAAGGAAGCGTCGTCGTGACCGATCAGAGCCACCTCGCCCGGCACGTCGACGCCCAGCTCACGCGCCTTGTCGAGGGCACCGACGGCGATCACGTCATTGCCGCAGAACACCGCGTCCGGGCGGTAGGGCCGCGTCATCAGCTCGGCGAAGCCGCTGGCCCCGGCCTCCCGGGTGTGCTCGCCGCGCACGACCAGTTCCCGCGGCACGGCCGCACCGTACTGGAGCGCGAGCGAACGCAGCAGCTCCAGGCGGGGGTCGCCGCCCGTCGCGTCGCGCGGGCCGGCGATCATGGCGATGCGGCGCCGCTGCCGACCGGTGACGTGTTCCAGCGCCCGGCGTGTCGCGGTGCGCGCCTCGGGCGCCACGTGATCGACCCGCCCGAAGGGCACGTCGGCGCTGACGACGACCGGGACCCCGGCGGCCGCCACCGCCTCCAGCTCCCCGGCCGGAAGCCTGAACGGCGTGACCACGACGCCGGCGAAGCGCTGCTGCACGGCCTCCGCCAGCAGCGCGCGCTCCTCGTCCCGCCGCGCCCACGTGTTGCAGACGACGACGTGCATGCCCAGGCCGCGCAGTTCCTCCTGCAGCGCGGCGGCGAGCTGTGCGAAGAAGGGGTTCGCGATGTTCGGGACGATCAGCGCAACGAGGCTGGACCGCCCGGTGCGCAGCGTGCGCGCGGCGGTGTTCACGGCGAAGCCCAGCTCGTCGATGGCCGCCTCGACCGCCACCCGGGTCGCGGGCGCCACGGGGCGCTTCCCGGAGATCACATAGGAGACCGTGGCGGCGGACACCCCGGCAACACGCGCGACATCCGCCATGGTGACCCGTTCGCCCACCGACCGCACCCCTCTCTAGCCGGCCACAAACGTACTCCAGTCGAGCCACCCGCGGGGCCCCCACCAGGGGCTTCCGTCCTCCGCTCCGGCCCGGACCGGCCCACCCGGCGCGATGGGCGGAAACGGGGAGCCGAGGCGGTGGGCTACGCGCCCCGCCTGGCACACAACGGGTCATATACCTCCATAATGATGCTGTCCGAGGTCTCGACGGGTTGGTGAGGGCCGACGTGGACGGCAGCGGCGGGAACGGCAGCGGCGGTCACGACGGGTGCGACGACGCCCTGACGGAACTGGTGGTGGCCGTCATCGACGGCCGGGGGACGGTCCGGCAGTGGTCCGCCGCCGGCGCGGAGCTGCTGGAGCGGCCCGCCGACGAGGTGTGCGGTCGGCCCGTGGCCGACCTGCTCGCCGGGACCGGACCTGCGGGCGGCAGCCTGCCCGACCGGGCGACACGGGCGGCACTGCGACACGCCCGCGGGCACGGCGTCGCCGTCCGTTGCCGCGTGCTGCCGCTGGAGGGAACCGCCCTGCGTCTGCTGCTCGCGGTGCCCGCCGACCGTGCGGAGGAGTCGGAGCAGGGCGCGGCCCTGCTGCGTGCACTGTTCTCCCAGCAGCGGATCGGGCTCGTGCTGCGCGACCGCGGGCTGTCCGTCGTGCGCAGCAACTTCCCTCCCGCCAGCCCGCTCGCCCTGCCCCGGGGCAGCAGACCGGCCGACATGATGGAGGCAGCCGACGCCGAGATCGCGGAGGCCGGGCTGCGCGCGGTCCTGGAGAGCGGGGCGCCTCTGGTGGACCGCCCCCAGCACGTGCGCACCCTGTCCGAACCGGTGCGCGAGGCCTCGTTCTCGGTGTCCGCGGTGCGCACCACGGACCGGCGCGGGCGACCGTCCGGGGTCGCGGTGCTGCTGACGGACGCGACCGCGCGATGGCGCGCCGAACGGTTTCTGCAGTTGCGGCACGAGGCGGCCGTCCGCATCGGGGGCTCCCTCGACGTCGAGCACACCGCACGGGACGTCGCGGAGGTCCTGGTGCCCGACTTCGCGGACCTGGTGGCCGTCGACCTCTCCGAGCCCGTGCTGGCGGGCGACGAGCCGCCCAGGGCGCTGGGCGGCGGCGATCCCCATCTGCGCCGGATGGCGGTGCGGGAGGCGGACGGCCGGACGGCCGGGCTGCTGCGTCCCGGGGACGGCGTGCCGCCGCTGCCGGACCGGCCGGCGATCCGCGGCCTGCAGACGGGGCGGACGGTCGTCGCCGACCGGGCCGCGGTCGAGCAGGCGCTGGGCGACGACCCCCTGGGGCGGCGGCTCATCCCCGACGGCGGGCGCTTCCTGGCCGCCGCTCCCCTGTTCGCCCGCGGCCTGGTCCTGGGGATCATCGGCGCGTGGCGCACGGACCGCGACGAGCCCTTCGACGAGCAGGACGCCGATCTGCTGACGGAGATCGCCGTGCACGCCGCGCTCAGCATCGACAACGCCCGCCGCTACACGCGCGAGCACCGCGCCGCCGTCGCCCTGCAGCAGCGCCTGCTGCCCGCCTCCACCACGCACACCCCGGCCATCGAAGCCGTGGGCCGGTACCTGCCCGCGGCGGGAGGCGCGGAGATCGGGGGCGACTGGTTCGACGCGTTCCCCCTGCCCTCACTGCGGGTGGCGATGGTCGTCGGCGACGTGGTGGGGCACGGGCTGCACGCCGCGGCCACCATGGGGAGGCTGCGCACCGCCGTGCAGACACTGGCCGACCTCGAACTCCCGCCGGACGAACTCCTCACCCGGCTCGACGAGTTGGTGGCGCGACTCGCCACCGAGGCGGACCCGGCCGAGCGCGACGCGGTCGGCGCCACCTGCCTGGTCGCACTGCACGACCCGGTCACGCAGCGGTGCACGGTGGCCAGTGCGGGGCATCCGCCGCCGATCGTGGCGGAGCCCGACGGCTCGGCCCGCGTCGTGCCGGTACGCCCCGGCCCACCGTTGGGGGTGGGCGGGTTGCCGTTCGAGCCGACCACGGTCCACCTGGCTCCGGGCAGCTGGCTGGCCCTGTACACCGACGGCCTGCTCAACCGGAACGGCGACGACATCGACACCGGACTCGACCGGCTCGCCCGGCGCCTCTCGGGACTCCACCGGTCGGGGAGGCCGCTGGAGGAGGCCGGCCGCATCCTGACCACCGGGCAGGCCCCCGGACCGGCGGCCGACGACACCGCGCTGCTGCTCTCCCGCGTCCGGCCGCTGCGCCCCGACGCCGTCGCCGAGTGGGAGTTCCCGGCCGATCCCGCCACGGCGGCCGAGGCCAGGGCAGCGGCCTCCGGAAGGCTCGCCGCGTGGGGGCTGGCCCATCTCGACTTCGCCGTCGAGCTGATCGTCAGCGAACTGGTGACCAACGCGGTGCGGTACGCCGGGGCTCCGATCGGGCTGCGGCTCATCCACGACACCGTTCTGGTCTGCGAGGTCAGCGATCCGCGCAACACCCAGCCGCGGCTTCGCCGAGCCGCACCCGGGGACGAGGGCGGCCGCGGTCTGTTCCTGGTCGCACAGGTGAGCACCCGCTGGGGCAGCCGCTACGGGCAGTCGGGGAAGACCATCTGGGCGGAGCTGGACACGTCGCCGTAGACGTCGGGCCGGACGGCCGAAAGGTCGCTCCCCGCCTTTCCCGGTGACGGAGTACACCGGTCACGGCCGCCGGGACCGGATCCGCGGAACGGGCGCCGTACGCAGCGGGCGCCGTACGCAGCGGGCGCCGGGAGGAGGGCGCGCCGGCCCGGGTGGCCGGGCCCGGGTGTGCCCGGCGCCGTGCAGGAGTGCGGACCCGGAGCGCACGGCGGGTGTCGGCAGGACAGGGCCCTGCGCTCCGGATCCACCTCCGCCGCCCCTGCGCTCCGCGGAGCGCAGGGGCGGGTTCGGGAGT
>NZ_JBJZOJ010000074.1:0-36541 GCF_047200655.1 Streptomyces sp. MS06 | reverse complement strand
GTCGGCTCGCCGTGCGGGTCCGTGTGCAGCTTCTCTAGTACGAGCGTGAGATCCGGCGTCGTGTCCTTGAAACCTGCCCATCGCTCCATCACGGCGGCTGCGGCGTTGGCCAGCTCAGAGGGGAGCCCCGCTTCTTCGAGAGCGTGCGCCGCCTCTTTCATCTCCGGGCCCCAGCGCCACGACCGAGCGGCGACCTTAGGGAAGTACGCGGTCTCTGCCAGGTAGCTGGTTGTACGGCCTTCGGCGATGTCGAGTAGTTCCGCCTCCACCCCGTGGTCACTGGCGAGGGCGTAGGCGACCGCGGCCAGAGCGCGGCTGGCCTTCTGGTAGCTGCTGTACGAGAGTTTGAGCGCGGACGCCTGCCCGATCTCGCCTGATAGGAGACGTGCTTGAACAGCGCTCCTGTCGAAGAGCTGGGCCACCTGGTGCAGCGCGTCGGCTGGCCCGGACAGGTAGAGGCGGGGGCTCTTCGAGGCCGACGGCGGAGACCCGATCACGGAGCCGTCGACTGCGGTCGCCCCGGAGCGCTGCACGATGGCGCTGATGTTGGCCATCGTTGCGGGAGAGACAGCGTTCCCATCGACGTAGATTCCGGCGTACGAGCACGCCGTGACGTTCCGCGCCACTTCCTCGGCGGCGGCCGGCGGGCACAGGCTCAGGATGATGTCGGCCCGCTCGGCCATCTCGCTCAGCGCGTGTACTGGCGTGAGACCGTATCGCTCGGCTCGTTCCCTGCTTCTCGCGCTGCGTCCGGCCGGACACCACAGAACCTCAACACCGGAGCGCCGCGCCTGAGCGGCGACGGCGGCTCCCATGCTGCCCGGGTGCAGGATGCCGAGCGTCGTCATTCGACAAGCTCCCGAATGCTCCGACTCTCGGCTGAGGCGTTTGCCGTGAGTGCGTCGATGATGGCATTGGCGGACTCGGCGGGGCTGAGTTGGTCGGTCCGGAGGATGAGGGTCCACGGCTCGGATTCGTGGGCCAACAGATCCTCCCGGGTCTCGTGCCAGACCTTCACCCGAGCCTCTACGTCCTTGTCTCCGCGGCCGATCGAACGCGACTCCGTGACGTCCAGTGGGCACCACAGGAGGACGCGAATCCAGTGCAGAGGGAAGTTAGCCGCTGCACTGGCCCCCACGACCTGCCCCATGTGCAGAACGGGGATGCGGCCGGCGTCGACCAGGGCCGCGAGGCCCTGCCGGTCGATGGCGTACTCAGCGCCGTAGCGGGCGTTGCGGTAGAGGAGTCCTCCCGCGCGCGACAGTTCTTCGATGTGGTCAACGGTCGTGAGCCGGTATCCGGTCGTGCGTCCGGGTCCAGCCTTGAGCCGCTCGAATAGCTCGAATTCCGGTCGAAGCCGCGTCAGTTCAGTTGTGACGGTGTCCTTGCCCGAGCCAGGCGGCCCGTACAGGATCACGCCGGACGGCATCACAGCCCGCCGCCACTCAGCACGTCGCGCGCTTCGTCGACCAGGGCGACGGCAGCGCCGAGGCTGTTGTCAACAACGAAGTGCGGGCCCTGAGGACGGAACTTCAGATCAAGCCCCGACGCGTATTCCTCCCACGCTTCCATTTTCCAGGCATCGCGTGCCGCGCCTCGGAATTCGATGTACTCACGCATCGATTCGAGGTCGCACTCAACCCATATGGTCGCCACCGAAACCCGCTTGGACCGGCAACGATTTTGGAAGCGCTGCATCCACTCGGGCTGGGCAAACTCTGCGATGAACGGAGCGTCGAGGATTGCCGAGATCCCGCAATTCAAGTTGTCCCACGCAGCTTCCATGAGGCATCGGTATTCCAGTGGCCGGACCTTTTCTCGGTAAAGATCCGAGCTCCGGTCGTGTGCCTCTCCGTCCAGTGAAACAAGCAGCTGATCGACCAGCGGGCGCGTAAGTGAGTCCTTGTCGAGGATCGGCCAACCGGTGAGCCCTCCGAGGAACTTCGCGAACTCTGACTTCCCCGACCCTGCGTACCCCCCGACCAGGATCACGGTCGGCCCGTCAGTGCTTGCCCCTGCTGTGTGGCGGCTCCATGCGTTGACCACACGATTGCGCAGAGCCTCGCTGTCCACGTCGTCGGTGCCCTCGCGGATGCTGCTCAGTGCTTTACGTACTGCGTCCGGTTGGTCGGGGAGCTTTCGCTCAGCGGAAGCAGGCGCCGGTACGGATTCCACAGGGGCATCTTCTCCGGGCAGGGCTTTACGGAAGCCGAGTTGGGCCTCATTGCGACGATAGAGACGGCAGTATGCCCGGCGGTAATGTGGACCTGGATATACCGAACCCTTTTCGTGGCCCCAGATTGTCTGGAAGTTCGCGGCAATGTTGAAGCCGTGCCGCTCCGCGATTTCGCGGAGCTTCTCCCCCGTGTCTTCCAGGGTGAGCCCTATCTCTTCGCGGTGCATCCGCAGGAGATCCGGCTTCCAATCCGGGTGCTTCCGAGCCATCTGCCCCTCCTAGATAGCTAGTCGGAGCCGCGAGTGTAGCGGCCCGGCTAGCGCTGTGGAAATTCGTGATAGCGCATGTGTAAGCGGATGTATAAAACCGCTCGGACTTTCTCGGGTAGCGGGACGTGATACCGGTTTTCGCGCCGCGGCGGTGAACTTGTGGCACACGAACGAGGAGGTTCAGATGCCCCACGGCGCGGCTGTTCAGGCCCCACCCCGGTTTGCTGGAAGGTTAGTTCTCTTCCAGGGTCGCGACGCGTTGGCGCAGCTCTCCGACTTCGGTCCGCAGTTTGGCAACTTCCTCGCGCAGCTCCGTCAAGGTCCCGACCGGATCGGCGAGCTGCGCGGCGGACTGGTCGGCGCCGGCAGTCAGGAACACGCCCTTGCCCTGGTGGCTGACGACGAGCCGGTCGGCCTTGAGCTGATTGATGGCGGCGCGGGCCACGGTCACCGTAACTCCGTAGGCCTTCTGGAGATCCCCGTACGAGGGGAGCTGCCCGGTCTCTGCGAACTCGCCACCCGCGATGCGTCGCCGCAGGTCATCGGCCACCTGCTGATAGGCGAACTGCTTGCCGGTCCACTCGACCATCTGCACCCCAAGTTTCGTTTCGGCCCCTGCCTCATAGTGCCTGTGCCGCAGAGGTAGAACCAGCGTCCCATGCCGCTTGTTCCGCGAGGAGGCTTGACGCACTCTGTCTCACAGTGCACTCTGAGGCAGAGATGCAGAGGGATTCGTCCTGCAACGGGTGGATCGCTTGACGGCCTGTTTGACCTGCACGAAAGCGCTTGGCGAGCCCCGTGAGAACGGGAGCCCTGACCTGGGGTTACCGCGCTCGCCGAGGAGCGACTGTGGCGCCCCCTGGACGGGGTGTCTTGAGAACTCAACAGCGTGCGGACCCAGCTACCTGCACACGGGTAGTCGATGGGTCCTGAGGGAGTCCCGCCCCACCTCTGCAAGCGGGCGGGCGCGTACGGGTCTGTCCCGTGCGCGAGTACAGCGCATCCCGACCTCTCCGCAGCTCATCGGCTGCGGCCGGTTGCCTCCGCTGCTCGTCTCGTACGAGCAGCGCTGAGGGGAGCCGGATCTACCGACTTCAACGGCGTGCGACCCCGGTGCTCGAACACCGGGGCCGCTGTTCGGGCCGTTGCCTACTGCTAGGGAGACACGACCCATGAAGCTCATCGTTGCTGTTCAGGAGCCCGTTACCGATGGCCTGCCCGACGCGGAACCGTCCTGGCAGGACCTTCACGCCATCGAGTTGGAGCGCCCGCTGATCAAGGCGGAGATGGACTTGCTGGACGTCCAGATCAGCCTGTTGGACCGGCCGGTGTCGGAGCTGGACCAGCGTCGTCTGCGCCGGGCCGCGAACAAGGTGCTGGCCGCGCGCCGCACGGTGGCCAACCGTCTCGGGACGGGGGAAGCCGCATGACCGGCACTACCGTCACGACGTCGCCGCGCAAGCTCACCCGCGGCCAGGCGCTCGTGCTAACCGCGGCCTTCGTGCCGATGGTCGCGACCGGCGGGTTCGGTGCGATCGGCACGTTCTCCAACATCAGCCACATGTACGGCAAGGGCACCGCGGCCGGTGCGGTCGCGGCCGGCGAGGGCGCCACCGCGGTCCTCGCGCTGGTGCTGCTCGGTCTGACGATGCTGGGCCAGGCGTCCCCGTGGCCGGTCCGCGCCGGACTGTGGGCGCTGCCGGCCGCAGCGTCGGCGATGTCGGCGATGGCTGCTCCGGATGCGGGGCGCCTGGTCATCTACGCCCTGACCCCGATGGGCATGTCCGTGTCCGCCGAAGGCGCCGCGTTCCTCGCGCGTCGCATCGTCGTGCACCGCGATGGCCGCGATCCGGAGGCCGAGCGCAAGACCGCTGAGCTTGTTCAGGCTCTCGCCTATCACTGGGCCCGTGCCGCCAACCACCCGGACGCCAAGGTGCAGGCACAGTCGGAGCGGGAGTCGTGGAAGCTCGCGGAGAAGGTCGGCGTCGGTGACGTCACGCTCGGGGCGCGACTCGTGGACGTGCAGCGCGAGCGCGTGACCGAGGGCGCGGATGCGGCGCTGGCCGCCATGTTCGGCATGCCCGTGACGCCGACCGTCACACCCGCCGAATCCGCTCCCGCGACGGCACCGGCGCTGCCGCCCTCGGACACGGCCCGGGAGGCGGAAGACACGCAGGTCAACGTCCTGTCTTCCGGCCTGCCGAGTGAGTGTGACGACGGGCGTGACGCCGCCGTGACGCTGGACGTCGAACCGCCCGCCGAGGATGCGGAGCAGTCACGGGATGAGGAGGTTCACCTCCCGGCCGTGACGCTCGCGGACGTGGCGATGGTCGCGGGTGTGACGGTCCCCGAGCCGGGAGCCACGCTCTCGGACGCTCAGCTGGTCGTGGTGCTGCGGTTCCTGCGGCACTCGCAGAACCCGCCGCTGTCGTATCGGCAGGCCGCGACGGAGTTCCGCGGGCAGGGCTTCAAGGGCGCCGAGGACCGGGTGCGTGAGGCGTGGACCACGCTCATGGCCGCCGAGAGCACATCGTGAGCCTGCCCGTCTACCGCTGGCGCCTGGCCCCCGAGGGCTACGCGACCTACCGGCAACTGCGCGCCCTGGGTCTGCGGCCCGGCGGGCAGGACGTCGCCGCCCAGCTCGAACGCCCGCGGCGCCGGCGCGGCCCGCTGGTCGCCTACCTGTACCGCATCGACCAGGCCAAGCCGGTGCGTCCGATGACCCCGGGCCGGTGGGCGGCCCTGGCCAAGGCCAACGCCGCCCGCCGCGTCTGCCCCGAGTGTCGGCACGACGTCGGCTACGTCATCCCGCCCTCGCTGGGCATGTGCGGCTCCTGTGCCGCTCCCGAGGAACAGTGCGCCGCCTGAACAGCGCATCCCCCATTAAGCCGCAGGGCCCCAACGCATCCCTTCCACCGGCGCGTTTGGGCCCTGCTTCTCACTCCCGGAAGGAGTGCTCTCAGCATGACCGACATCAGTACGGAAGCGGTAGTGGCCCCCGCCACCACCGACACCCCGCCCGCCCCGAGCCCTGCACAGGTTGTGGGCAAGGCGGATGAGCAGAGGAACAGCCAGGTAGAGGATGCTCCGGGTGGTTGGCCGGTGGCGCCGCTGGCCCTGTCCGGGGCCAACGCCACGGTCTCCACGATCGCGGGGGCGGGGCTGGTCGGCGGGCCGGTTGCCGCGGTGGTCGCCGCGACCGGCATGGTCGTGTTCGGCACCCTCGCCTCCTACCGCAGCCGCAACCCGCGCCCGAAGCAGGCCGCGCGTCGGGCCGCCGCGCGGACTGCGGCCCGCCAGCACGCCGCCCGGCACCGATCCGGCGGCCTCAACACCGCCGGTCGCAAGAGCAGTTCAGGCGGCGGTCGCACGGCTGGCGGGTCGGGGAAGGTCCCCGGTCAGAAGCGGCGCGGGCCGGGCGCCGGTCTGGGGCGTGGCGCGGCTGGTCAAGGACGGTCCGGGGCGGCCAAGCACAGTGCTCCGCTCTCCCTGAACAAGCCCGCCGGGCTCAAGAACGGTGGTCGCGGCGGTGCGGCGGGTGCGCTGTCCAATGCGGGGCAGGTCAAGGCGCTGCGGAAGGCGCAGAAGCAGGCTGGAGCGTCCCGCGCGCAGAAGCGGGAGCAGACCTCCGCGGCCCGACGCGCGGTGGCCGACGCTCGCCGCAACGCCCCCAAGCCCCATAAGGCGCGGTCGCGGTCGGGTGGTCTGGCGGGTCGGATGCTCGGGGGTGCGAGCCGGAAGGCGCGTGCGGTGAAGCAGGCGGCCATCGAAAAGCAGCGTGCCCGCCGGGACGCGGCCACCGCACGGAAGGTGGCCGACGGGCGGTCCAGCGTGCGCAAGGCGCCCGTCCGGCAGGCCGCGAGGAAGGCCCTGCGCCGCTCTGCAGCACGCTTCCACGGGCGCCGCGCCCTGGCCGCACTGCTCGCCCTGCCGATCGGTCTCCTCGGGTTCCTGTCCAGCCCGTTGGGCCGAAAGTTGGGCCTGCCCTGGCTCGTTCACCCCGGCCGGCGCCTGTACCGACGGCTGACCGGCGCGGCCCGCGAGCAGCGCGCCGAGCGCGATACGGCGATCAGTGAGGAGCAGGCAGCCGCGGAGGACGCGGCAGAGCAGGAGGCCGCCAAGGACGTCACCGACGGGCTCGGGGACCGGGTGGAGCGCCCGGCCGGGCCCGTTCCGAACAACACCGACCGCACGTCGACCAGTGAAGGAGAGCACGTGTCCGGGTTCCAGTTCGAAGAGCACGCCGCCGAGATGGAGCAGGCCGCACAGTCCTACGACCCCGAGGACGCCATGGAGATCCTCGCCATGGTCGAAGGGCTCCCGGCCGCGCTGACCAGCGTGGCGAACGTGATGAAGACCCTCGCCGAGCGCGCGGACAGCGAGTTTCCGCTGGAGAAGGAGGTCGCGGACGGCTTCAACGACATCTTCGGCGCCCTGATGAGCGCGGTCGCGGTTGCCGAGGACATGGGGCCGCTGTTCCGGCAGGCCCACGAGCAGGACATCGCCCGTCACGAGGACCCCCGCAACGGCCCGGAAGCCGAGAAGGGCTGGAACGTCTGACATGAGTGCCACCACTGCCGCGAACAAGAAGAAGCAGGCGGACAGTGGCCCGGTGCTGGACTGGAGTGCCGGTCACGGACCCGTGACCGGCACTCTGTCCGCGACCACCGGCGCCCTGGCCATCGCCACTACCGGCGCCGCGACCGGCATGCCGCCCCTGTGGGCGCTCGCTGTCGGGGGTGCCGGCGCCCTCGGCCACACCGTCGCCGGGCTCAAGGTCCGCAACGCGGGCCGCACCCTCGCGTTCAAAGCCGCGTCCTGGCTGGTCGGCGCCGGGTGGACCACCTGGGCCATGGCCACCGGCCCCCTGTCGTGGGCCGCCCTCGGCTCCCTCGCCACAATCGGCGTCGGGATGGGCGCCGGGGCCCGCTCCGTCGCCCTGTACGAAGAGGCCCGCGAGGAAGAGGCCCTCGCGGCGGAGCGTCGCCAGATCGCGCAGGAGATGAGTGCGGAGCGACGCCAGATCGCCGCGGAGTGGGTGGAGCGGATCCGCCGGATCTGCAACATCACCGTGCGCGTGCTGGCCGTGGAGATGTGGGAGACCGGCAACGGCTACTCCCTCGATCTCGAACCGCAGGGCGGCACCACCTACGACCGCATCGCCCAGTACGCCGCGGCCCTGTCGGCGGACGCGAAGCTGCCGCACGGCTGCACCGCCGCGGTCGGCCCCGGCGTACACCAGGGCCGGGCGATCGTGGACGTCACCACCCGCAACGTGCTTGCCGAAGCCCGCACCTACCCCGAGGACTACGCGCCGCTGTCGATCCTGACCGGCATCCCCTGGGGCTTCCGCACCAACGGTGACGACGTGCTCGCCTACCTGCGTGAACAGTGCGCGCTGGTCGTCGGGCCGACCGGGTCGGGCAAGACGAACATGCTGCACACGATCCTGGCCGGACTCGCCCGCGCCGAGGACGTCCTAACCTGGGTGATCGACCTGAACGCCGGATCCGCCGGCCTGCCCTGGGTGCGCCCCGCCCTGAGTGGCGAACTCAAGCAGGCGGACGGGAATCCGGTGCGGCCCGGCGTGGACTGGCTCGCCGGGACCTACGAGGAGGCGCTGAAGCTGCTGGACGCGGCGATCGCGGTCGGTCTGCACCGCAAGCGCGCGTATCAGGAGCTGATGGCCAAGCACGACACCGACCTGCTGCCGGTGAGCGCGAAGATTCCGCAGATCATGCTGGTCATCGACGAGGGCGCGGAGATCCTGGTCAGCAACGACCGGCGGATGAAGGAACTCGCCAAGCGGATCTATGAGTTCATCCGCATGCACCGCTCGATGGGCGGACGCACGATCATCACCGCGCTCGGGGCGACCGGCAGCGTGCTGGGCAACCTCCTCATCCGCCGTGAGGCCAAGGTCCGCGTCGCCCTGACCGGTGGCGAGACCGAGGGCATGGACCTCTCCAAGATGTTCCCCGGTCGGCGCGGGCTGCGGGTGGATCAGGCGCCGTTCAAGGGTGCCGGCTTCATGGGCACCCCCGAGTCGCCGGGCGCGCTGTTCAAGGCGTGGCGGATCAAGCCCTCCCAGATCCGGGACATCACCGTCGCCACCAGCGACCGGCACCCGCGTCTGGACGCGGTGTCCGCGAATGCCGCGGGCGCCGACTACGCGCGGCGGTGGGACGCGGAGCGCACGGCGTGGATGCGCGACCTCACCCCGGAAGCGACCGGCACCGAGCAATCGGCCTCCAGCGCTGAGGGTGGGCTGAACCTGTCCGCACTGCGCACCGACCGCGCCGGGACGCCGGGCGGGGACGACGACCTGTTGCGCCGGTTCCGCGAAGAGATCGACGCCCAGTTCGCCACCGCACCCGACCCCGACACCCCACCGCCCGCGGCGGGGCTGAACCTGTCCGCACTGCGCAAGGAGCAGGAGCAGGACAGTCCCGCGCAGCGGGCCGCGCTCGCCGCGCTCCTCGCCGCGGGCCGGGAAGGAACGGGCGCGTCTGCGATCGCTCGTGCACTGGCGAACGAGTACGGCACGACGCGGCAGACGGTCGTGGGCTGGCTCAAGACGTGGGCCGATGAGGGCACCGCGGTGCGGGTCGGGGAAGGCACCAAAGCCCGCTACGTCCACCGCGACCACGCCCCCGAGCCACCCTCGGGCGAGTAGTGCTTGTCGCTTGTCACCCGTCCCGCACGCACACCCGTTCTCGGGGTGTCGTGGGGGTCGGAAACGGCTCGTGACCTGCAAGGCGACAAGCGACAAGACAAGCAAGGCGACAAGACAAGCGACAAGCCGCACGACAAGTCAGACGACAAGCCATCGGCGGGCGGCACCCGGGTTCGGGTGCCGCCCGCCGGCCGTTGCCCAAGGGGGCCGCTCGTGATCGTGACCCTGTCCGCCGTCGCCCTCTTCGGGCTCCTGACGTTCGTCCTCATCCGCTCCCGCTACGTCGGCCCGGGCGCCGCGCTCGCGGTGTTCCTCTTCGGGTTCTTCACCGCCGACACCGGAGCCTCCACCGCCATCCGCGCCGCCATACAGGCCCTCATCAACGCCGCATCCACCATCGCCTGATCTACCAGAAGGGAGACACCTGCCGTGAGCGAGACCGAGAACGCCGCCACCGACTGGTGGCCGCGCATGAGCGATGACGCGGCCAACGCCGAAGCCCGCCGCATCATCGACGACGTCTACCGGCCCGCCCCGCCCCCGGCGCCCATCCCGACGTCCTACCGCGACGACACCGAGCACCCGACCGTCGGGGACGCGCAGCCCATCTGGCAGGACGACCGCAGGATCGTGCCCGCCTGGGCTGCCGGCGCGGCGGTCGCCTCCATTGGCATCGGCGCCGGCACCACCGGGGTCGGCTGCGGCATCTGGCTCGTGCTGAAGGGATTCGCCTCCATGTCCGTGACCGGCGTCGTCTGCATGGGCGTCCTCCTGTCCGGCATCGCGTTCGCCGCGCTCTCCATCGGCGCCGCGTTCTCCCACGCCAAGCGATCCGTCTCCCGAGCCGTCTACACCGGGCCGGTCACCAAGAACACCCACGTCACCACCCACACCCGGGGTGCGTTCGCCCGCTCGCACACCCACCTGCACAACTGACAGGAGCCTGTACGTGACCACGCAGACCATGACCCCCGCGGCCCTGGCCGACCAGGCCGCCGAAGCGATCCGCAGCATCAACCACCTCACCCGGACCACGGGCGAGGGATGGCAGTACCCCGGCGACGCCTACACCGTCATCGGGGCGCTCGCCCACCTGTCCCGCATGCTTCCCCAGGCCCTCACCCAGGCCATGCAGCCCGTCAGCGACACTCATCAAGCCAGGCTGCTCACCGCCGACGGCGGCGCGGACGTCGACCAGGCCGCTTCCCGAGCCGTGCAGGCCGCCCGAACGGCCATCGCTCGCGCACAACGCCTGTCGCAGGCCCTGGACTCCCTGCACTCCGCCGTGGCGCCGCTGGGATGCCAGGTGGATGACGAACCGGACGAGGAGCCGTGCGGGGAGGGCATGTGCCAGTGCTACTGCGTCGGCGTCCTGCACGCCTGCGGCTGTGACTGCCCGCGCTGCTCCTACTGCCAGCAGTCGCCCGAGGACTGCGACTGCCCGGACGAGTAGCTCTACGCCAAGGGCGACCCCCCACTCTCGCCAAAGAAGCGGGGCCGCCCTTGCCAACCAGTCACCATCAAGGAACTGGAGACATCCAGGATGACCCAACCCACCGACATCCGGCGAGTGCGCGGCCACCGGCCGCGCCTGCTGGACCTGTACTGCTGCCAGGGCGGCGCGGCCAAGGGCTACGCCGACGCCGGGTTCGACGTGACCGGCGTCGACAAGGACCCGCAGCCCCGCTACCCGTACCGGTTCGTGCAGGCCGATGCGATCGCGTTCGTGCTAGCCCATGGCACCGCGTTCGACTTCATCCATGCTTCGCCGCCGTGCCAGCACGACAGCGACTGCCAGCGCATCCAGGACAACGCCCATCCCGACCTGATCGCGCCCACCCGCGCCGCCCTGGAGAGCACCGGCCGATCGTGGGTGATGGAGAACGTGCGCGGCGCGCTGCCCAAGCTGCACGATCCGGTGATGCTGTGCGGGCCCATGTTCGGCGTGGCCACCTACCGGCACCGGTTCTTCGAGACCGGCGGCGGCTTCACCCTCCTGCAGCCTGCACACCCGGTTCACAGGGTGCCGCAGGCCAAGATGGGCCGCCCCGTCCCTTCCGGGCACTACGGGCAGTTCGTCGGCAACTTCTCCGGCGTCCAGGCCGCCCGTGACGTGCTCGGGGTGCCGTGGATGAACCGCGACGGCATCCGCGAGTGCATCCCGCCCGCCTATAGCGAGCACATCGGGCGCGCGTTCCTCGCACACACCGGGTTGGCGGTGGCGGCGTGAACAACCACCTGCGCACCGCCCTCCAGCTCGCGGCCGAGGGGCTGCCCGTCCTGCCGCTGCGCAAGGGCAAGGTGCCCTTCGCCAACTGCCGCGCGTGTCTGTACACCTCGTGCGGCGGGCGCCCGCACATGAAGACCCCCGGCCCCTGCACGTGCCCCGCCCCCTGCCACGGCTGGGCCGCCGCCACCACAGACTCCGCCGTCATCAACTCCCCAGCGTGGGCACGAGCCTGGCGCGCGGCGGCAGCTGTTGCCTACCACCCTGGCGGCGCCGGCTTCACGGTCGTGGACTGCGACAACGCCGACGCCATCGCGTGGGCCCGCGAGACCCTGCCCGCCACCCGGACCGTGCCCACGACCCGCGGCGAGCACTGGCTCTACCTCGGGATGATGCCGTCGGCCAACGGCGTGCGGCCCGGCGTGGATATTAAGTCCACGATGGCCTACGCCCGCTGGCTTGGGTCCGGCACCGGCACCATGGCCGCGCTGCCCGACGTCGTGCGCGCGCTCACCGCAGCCAAGCCCGCGGCCCCCGTACCCGTCAGGGTTCCCGCGCCGGCCGGGGGCGGGGTATGCCGCCACCGCACCCCCGCCTACCTCGAACGCGGGATCACCATGGCGGAACAGCGCATCACCGAGGCCCGCAGCGCCGTGCACGCCACGGTGTACCGGACGTTCCTCGCGGTGCTGTCGACGCACGGCCGGTGCGGCTGCCTCGCCGACACGCATGTCGCTCGCCTGTTCACCGCCGCGCAGACCAAGGGCGAAAGCCCGCGGCACTGCACGGACGCGTGGAACAACGCCCGCACCACGTTGGGACTGTGAGCATGGACGACGACGACAAGAACCCGGCCCGAAAGGTCATCGCGGACTACGCCCAAGAACGCTTCCGCTACTTCCGCACCGCGGACGGCACTGTCTACGCACAGCGCAAGGGCCACCCCGTGGCCCGCCCGATCCGCTCACAGGGCACCACCGGAAGCCACCGACAGGAACTCATGGTCGGACTGTTCAAGGACGGACTCGGCACGTTCAACGGCACCGCGATAAAGGAGGCACTCGACTTGATCGAAGCACTCGCCCTCACCGAGCAGGTCCAGCCCGTCCACATCCGCGTCGCCCCCGGCTTGGACGGAGCCACCTGGCTGGACCTGGGCCGCAACGACGGCCAGTCGGTCCGCATCCACCCCACCGGCTGGGACATCCGCACCCCCGACCCGAGCGAGGTGTGCTGGCGGCGCACCCAGCTCACCGGCGAACTCCCGCTGCCCGTCAAGGACACCAACGGCAAGGGCATCGACCTGCTCTTTCGGCTCTGCAACTTCGCCAACGCCGAGACCGAGTGCCTGGCCACGGCCTGGCTGATCGGTTGCCTGGAACCCTCCGTGCCCGTCCCCGCCCCCTTCCTCACCGGCCCCCAGGGCGCGGGGAAGTCCACCGGCGGGCGGATGCTGATCCGGCTCATCGAGGGCATGACCGGGGACCTGCGCCGGGCCCCGAAGGACGAGGACAACCTGATCGCCGCCGTCGCCGCGGGATGGGTCACCGCGCTGGACAACCTCTCCCACATGACCCCGGACCTGTCCGACGCCATGTGCTGCATCGTCACCGGAGCCGAGAGCGTCAAGCGCGCGCTGTTCACCGACGGAGACGTCTTCCGCGCCCGCTACCGCCGCCCCCTGCTCCTGACCGGCATCGACGTCGGCGTCATCCGCCCCGACCTCGCCGAACGCCTCCTCCCGCTCCGCCTGGAACGCCCGAAGGTGCGGCGCACCGAAGCGGAGCTGTGGGCGGAGTACGCGGAAGCCCTGCCCGTCATGCTCGGCTCCCTGCTGGACCTGACCGTCAAGGTCCGCGCCGCCACCGCTGAGACGCCGACGGACCTGCGGATGGCGGACTTCGCCCACCTGTGCGCGCAGCTCGACGCGGCGATGGGCCTCGGAGCGCTGGCGGCCTACCGGGCCGGTCTGGACGATCTCAACGACGACGTCATCGAGGGCGACCTGCTCGCGCAGACCGTGCTCCAGTACGCGGCCGGCATGCAACCCGGGGCACAGGAGCGGATGACGTCCGCGGAGTGGCTGCACCTCCTCACCCGGCTCTACAGCGGCGAGGACTGCCGCCCGCTGCCCAAGGGGTGGCCGACCACCGGCAAGGTTCTCTCCGACCGGCTCAAGCGCCTTCAGCCCACCCTCGCCGCCCGCGGCCTGGTCGTGGACTGGGGGCGCACACGCGAGGCCCGCTACATCGAACTCACCGAACCCGCGCCGGCACCCGGGCCGCAACAGGAGCCCGCGTTCTGAACGCGAGGTCACCGCACAACAGCAAGAAGAGCACCCGGGGCGACGCGGCGATGGGTGCTCCTCTTGCTGTTCGGTGCGCAGCACCGCCCGAGGACGTGCCGCGGCAGCGGCTCCTTCTTCGCGCTCTGAGCCGCGCACAACAACAGACACCACCCCCTCTCTTTCCTAAGTAGGGGAACGCTGCGTCACCTGCGTCACACGCGACGGAAAACGGCCCCTGACCAGCCGGAAGGAGCGTGACGCAGAGCCGATCCTCTGCGTCATCGTGCGTCACCTGCGTCACGCCACCGTGACGCAGGTGACGCGGCAGTGACGCACCCCCGCCGTGCTGCGTCACAGATTCCCCCAGGTCAGGACCCTGGATGACGCAGGTGACGCTGTGACACAGAAATCCGAACCTCGGACAGGTCCAAGCGTCGGAACCCTCGAAGCGAGCCCAAGAGGAGACATGAAAGTGGGTCAGAAGATCACCGACTTGCCTCAGCTCTACTCCGCTGCGGATGTTGCCCAAGCTCTCCGTTGCTCCGAGTGGTGGGTGAAGGAACAGGCCCGCAGGGGACGCATTCCCTTCACCAAGCCCGGAGGCAGCTACCGGTTCACGGCTGAGCACGTTGCAGAGATAACGCGCATCTTCGAGAGCCGTCCCACCGGAAGCAGCAGCGCTGCCCTACCAGTCTCACAAGCGCCGCGCCGCCGGGCTGCCACCGCAGCGGTGTCCGTCACCTCGCTGAAGGCAAGGACCCCGCGCAGGGCGCGACACGGCCAATCGCAGTCCACCGCAGCCTGATTCCGTGTGCCGCCCGTCCCTCCAGCCGGGCGGCAACCCCGCCGATAGGGAGAGCAAGTTGGGTTACGCCGAGAACCTCGGCAGCTACTGGCGCGGCCGGTACAAGCTCGCGCCCGGCAAGTACGCCACTGTGCGCGATGCCGATGGTGACGCCATCCGCTTCCGGACCAAGGCAGCGGCAAAGAAGGCGGCGGACGCCGAAGAAGCGAAGCTGTTGGCCGGAACGAAGAAGGCGCCTCCCGAGCGGATCACTTTTGGCGCCTACGTGAACCGCTGGTACGCCGCGCAGGACTTGGCGGCATCCACCATGCAGAACTATCGGCGGCACATCGAAGAACACTTGCTCCCCGCGTTCGAGGATTTCGCCATCGCCGACATCCTGAGCAGCGACATCGCCGCTTGGGAGAAGCGGGAACGCGCCGTTCCTTACGCGGCTACCAGCGTCAAGACATGGCGGGCGACACTGCACCTGATCCTTGCCGACGCCGTTGACGAGGGACTGCGCGATTCCAACCCGGCAACCAAGCGGCGCGGACGAGGGAAGCGCGCCGGCCGCTCCCGCAACCGCGGCCCGGAGAAGGCGGTCACCACAGCGCTCGGCATCTTGCTGCTCGCCGAGCGCATGGCGCTGCTGTCCGGCCGCGACGATGAGTTCGTTGGCGGCGTCCTCAAGGGCTACACAGGCATGCGCTGGGGCGAGATTGTTGGCCTTGAGACCGAGTTCGTCCGGCCGAAGAGCATTCGCGTGGAGTGGCAGCTCTATGAGCTGGATACAGGCGAACTGCACCGTTGCCCGCCGAAGGACGACTCCTACCGAGACATTGACACCCCGGATTTCCTCGCCGCACTGATTGCGGGCCACATCGCCCGGACGAAACCGAAGCCTTGCGAGTGTCACGGACTGATCTACGTCTTCCGTGGTCACGGCGCCGCTAACGGCTCTATGAGTCGCCCGGGAGCGAAGCTGGTCGACGTGGCTCGCCGCGCCGGCGTCTCGACAGGCACGGTCTCCAACGTCCTCAACCGCCCGGACGCTGTGGCGGAGCCGACTCGGCTGAAGGTGCTGGAGGCCATCACCGATCTCGGCTACGTCCGTAACGCGGGATCGGGGGAATTGGCCGCACACTGGCGGCGCTCGGGCTTCGCCACGTGGCTCTTTCGACCTGCCGCCACGGGACGGTACCCCGGGCGCGGCAATCAGGAAGAGCACCCTGTGCCGGTGGTCGCTGAGCCGTGGCCCGGGATTCCCGCACGTGGGCGAGGAGCTTCCAAGCGGGCTGAGGCGTGCTGGGTGCCGATCGCTCCGGGGCTGACGCCGCACGGGTTGCGCCATACGCACAAGACCCTGATGAGAGAAGTGGGGACTCCGCCGAAGCTGATGGACGAGCGCATGGGTCACGAGGACGGCTCGGTGCAGTCCCGCTACGACCACATCACGCCCGGGATGAGGCAGGCGCTGATGACCGCGCTCACCGGGATGTGGGAGGAGGCGTTGGCCGCGCGCCGAGCGATGAGCCTCGGCTCGCCCGTGGCTGCTCTGGATGCGTTGCTGAGGGCTCGGGGGTAGGGCGCTGGTCTGGAGACGGATTCCAAGATCTTCTCCAGGATTTCTCCAGAGAGCCTCTGGAGAACAGTTCAGGACCGGTGCTGATCTCTCAGCACCGGCCCTGAACTGGTGTTTCTCTGTCGGGGTGGCGGGATTTGAACCCACGACCTCTTCGTCCCGAACGAAGCGCGCTGCCAAGCTGCGCTACACCCCGATGTCGCTGCCTGTCGCGGCGACGTCGTTTACTTTAGCCCACCGGCGGCCGGAGACGAAATCCGGTTTTGCCTCGGCCTCGGGGGCGGGTGCGGGGCCGAGGGTGTTTCCGGGCGCGGATCCGGCGGCGGGCGCGGTAGCGGGTCGGGTCGGGGCGGGTGTGGTCGAGGGCGACCAGGATTAGGGCGAGGGCGTAGAAGAAGAGGCCGAGCAGGAGCGCGTTGGCGAGGATGCTCTTGTAGCCGTGCTGGTCCACGTCGAGGAACGGGTAGAGATAGCGGCCCGGTGTGCCGGGGGTGAGGAATTCCGCCCGGCTGAGTGCGAAGACCAGGTAGGCGAGGGGGTAGAGCATCCAGCCGGTGGCCTGGCGCAGGTGGAGGCGGCCCGGTGCGGACAGGAGCAGCCAGTCCAGGACGGCCGCCGTGGGGGCGACGGTGTGCAGGAGGTGGTTGGCCACCGCGTGCCAGCCCGTCGGGGTGGCGGGGCTGCCCGGCGGGGCTGTCATGGAGAAGGGGGGTGACGCGCCGGTCAGTACGAGGTGGTACACCAGCGCGGTGATCACTGCGTAGAGGAGCGTGGCGCCGATCACCGCGGAGGGGAGGGGGCGGCGGGCTGTCCAGGCACGGCGGGCCGAGAGGGTGGAGACCAGTGCGAGCAGGATCGCGCTCTGGACTGCGAAGTAGCTGAGCGCGTGGAGAGCGCCCGTCAGCAGCAGCGTCAGGGCCACGCCGGCGGTCGCCGCGGCGGCGACCAGGAGGCGGTAGACCGCGACCAATGGGTGGCGCACGGGGGGTACCACTGCGGCGGCGGGAACGTAGGAGGGCAGCAGCGTCGGGGTGCCCGGAATCGCGGGGAGATCCGGGATGTCCCTGGGTATCGGGGCGGTCATGCCCTCACGCTAGGAAAAAGGGGCATGAGGGGCGATACGGGTGAGCTGTGTGGGTGACGCGGGCGGGATGGGGCGGACGGGGGCGGGGAACCGGAGGGGCGTTTGCCGCCTTCATGGCCGGAGCCGGAGCCGGCCATGCGGTCCGCGTCCGTCTACTGGCGTTCCACCAGCGTCAGCAGGGTGGCCTCCGGTGGGCACGCGAAGCGTACGGGGGTGTAGCGGTTCGTCCCGCACCCCGCGGACACGTGCAGGTGGGCGGTGCGGCCCTCCGCCGTGTGGGTGGAGAGGCCCTTCACCCGGTCCGGGTCCAGGTCGCAGTTGGTGACCAGGGCGCCGTAGAAGGGGATGCACACCTGGCCGCCGTGAGTGTGGCCGGCCAGGACGAGCGGGTAGCCGTCGGCTGCGAAGGCGTCCAGTACCCGCAGGTAGGGGGCGTGGACCACGCCCAGGGAGACGTTCGCGGAGGGGGACGGGCCACCCGCGACACGGGCGTAGCGGTCCCGTTTGATGTGGGGGTCGTCCAGGCCGGTCAGCTCCACCGACACGCCGCCCTCGAGTTTCAGGATTCGGCGCGTGTTCGTGAGGTTGAGCCAGCCGGCCGCGTCGAAGCCGTCGCGCAGGTCCTCCCAGGGGTTGTGGATCGCGCCGACCACGGGCGGGTTGCCGTTCAGGCCGTGACGGCCGCTCGCCTTCTCCAGGAGGTAGCGGGCGGGGTTGCGCATTCTGGGGCCGTAGTAGTCGTTGGAGCCGAAGACGTACGCCCCCGGGAACGCCATCAGCGGGCCGAGCGCGTCCAGTACCTCGGGCACCCCCTCCTGGTCGGAGAGGTTGTCGCCGGTGTTGACCACGAAGTCGGGGCGCAGGCCGGCCAGCGCGCGCAGCCAGCGCTGCTTCTTGCGCTGGCCGCCGACCATGTGGATGTCCGAGACCTGCAGTACGCGCAGGGGGCGCATGCCCGGAGGCAGCATCGGGACGGTCACCCGTCGGAGGCGGAAGGAACGGGCCTCGAACCCGGCCGAGTACAGCAGTCCGGCGGCCCCGACAGCCGCAATTCCCAGGGGGGCTCCGTATCGCGCGCGCATACGACCATCGTGTCAGACCCGGTGGCGTCGACGAGCGGATGCCCGGGCGGGGCGTGGAGATCTGGGTTGTCGGGTGGGGGCGTGGCATCCGGGGTTGTCGGGTGGTGGGGGCGTGGCATGCGGGGTTGCCGTGGCGGGTGAGGCGGAGGGGCGCTTGCTCCTGGGCAGGTGCCGGGCGCTGCCGGCCTCGGAGGCCGGTGAGCGGGCCTCTGAGAGGAGGCGAGCGGGGGCAGGGAGCGGGCGGGCGCGGGTTCGAGGGGGTGCGGTGGGCGGCGCCCGGGGGATACGACGGGGTGTTGTGCGATGCCGGGGGAGTGCGCGTGGGAAATGCGCGGGCGGTGGCCGCCGTGCGCCTGCGACAATCAACCCCATGACCACGCTCAAGTCGAAGCTGCAGGAAGACCTCAACGCCGCGATCAAGGAGCGCGACGAGCTCCGCTCCTCGACGCTCCGGCTGACGCTCGCCGCGATCACCAAGGAGGAGGTCGCGGGCAAGGAGAAGCGCGAGCTCTCCGACGACGAGGTACTCAAGGTGATCACCCGGGAGGCGAAGAAGCGCCGGGAGGCGGCGGACGCCTTCGCGCAGGGCGGGCGTGCCGAGCAGGCCGAGCGGGAGAAGGCCGAGGGCGAGGTGCTGGCCGCGTACCTGCCCAAGCAGCTGAGTGACGAGGAGCTGAGCGCGATCGTCGCCCAGGCCGTCGAGGAGGCCAGGGCGACCGGTGCCGAGGGCCCGCGGGCGATGGGCGCGGTCATGAAGATCGTGAACCCGAAGGTGGCCGGTCAGGCCGAAGGGGGCCGGGTTGCCGCCGCGGTGAAGAAGCAGCTCGCCGGCTGACCCGGTGGGCGGGGCTCCGGTGGGGCTCGCCGGGCGCCCCGTTCCTCGGGTGCGGGCCGGACCTGTCCTGCCGCCCCACTGCTCTGCCGCATCCCGAGCCGCCTCGCCGAGGCGATCGGTGAGGTGAGTCGTCTCGGCCGCAGGCGCCTTACCCGGAGAGGCCGCAGGCGCCCCACCCGGAGAGGTGGGGCGCCTGCGGCCTCTCACGCTCGCGTCATGGTCCGCTCGTGCTGGCCGTCCCGTCCGTCGGGCCAGCGGTACCGCTGCCTGTCTGGCCCTGCACCAGGTTGCCGGGGAAGGTGAAGGTGGGCGACGGGAGGGGGGCGCCGCCCGCTCCTGCGTCGGTGCTGCCGCCCGCGCCGCCGTTCGCGGTCCCGGTGGTGGTGCCGTCGAACAGCCCGCCGATGAATCCGCCGTTCCCGTGGCCGTTGCCCGGCCGACCGCCGTTGCCGCCGTCGCCGTGACCCTTGTCCTTCCCCTGGGCCGGCGGGTCGGGGATGTCGACGAGGTTGAAGCCGGGGGCGGGCTTGCCCTTCAGCGCGCCGGACATCATGCCCTTCCAGATCGGGGCGGGCACCGCGCCACCGAAGACCTTGGCGTGGTAGACGCCGCCGATCTTGATGTCCTCCATCTTGCGCTTGTGCGCCGGGTCGCCGACCCACACCGCACCGGCGAGGTTCGGGGTGTAGCCCACGAACCAGGCGGCGTAACGCTCGTCGGTCGTGCCGGTCTTTCCGGCGCTGGCCCGGTTGCTCAGGCCGGCCTGCCGGCCGGTACCGTCCTCGACCACGCCGCGCAGCAGCGTGCTGATGGTGTCGGCGGTGTTCTCGGACATCGCGCGGGAGCAGGTCGAGTTCGGGACCTTGAGCGACTTGGTGGTGCCGCCGACCCGCTGACTGATCGACTCGATGGCGACGGGCGTGCAGTGCATGCCGCGCGCGGCGAACGTCGCGTAGCCGCTCGCCATGGTCAGCGGGGACATCTCCTGGCCGCCCAGCGCGATGGAGGGGGCCTGCCGGAACGCCGCGCCGTCGGCTCTTTCGACGCCCATCTTCTTCGCCATCTGGATCGCCGGGCAGATGCCGATCTCGCCGATCATCTCCACGAAGTAGGTGTTGACGGACTTCGCCATCGCCTCTTTCATCGAGTACGGGCCGTTCTCGGCACGGGTCTCGTTGGTGAGGGAGACGCCCGACTCGTTCCAGACCTTGCCGTCGCAGGCCTGGACCGGGTGCGGGTAGTCCATCTCGTACGGCGCCGGGTACACCTGGGTCGGCGGCATGCCGCCTTCCAGCGCGGCGGCGGCCACGATGGGCTTGAACGTCGAACCGGGCTGGTAGCCGACTCCGCCGCCCATGTCCTTGTCGACCGCGAGATTGAGCGTGGTCTGGTGCTTCTTGGTGTTGATGCCGTACGGGCGCGACTGGCCCATCGCCAGGATCTTGCCGGTGCCGGGCTCCACGATGGCGGCCGCGGCCGCGACCTCGTCGCTGGTGTTGATGTGTTCCTTGATCGATTTCTGCACCGACTTCTGGGCCTGCCGGTCCATGGTGGTGCGGATCGTCAGGCCGCCCTGGTTCCAGATCTTGGCCCGCGCCTTCTTGGTCTTTCCGAAGACCGGGTCGCTCATGAAGACCTGGCGGACGTAGTCGCAGAAGAATCCGGCTCCGTCGGAGGCGGTGATGCAGCCGTTCTTGGGCCGGCTGACCTTCAGGCCGAGCGGAGCCTGCTTGGCCTTGTCGGCCTCGGCCTGCGAGACGTCACCGACCTCGGCCATGCGCTGCAGCACGACGTTGCGCCGCTTCTTGGCCTCGGCCTCGTCGTTCACCGGGTCGTAGCGGCTCGGGGACTGGACGATGCCGGCCAGCAGTGCCGCCTGCTGCAGGTTGAGGTCCTTGGCGTGCTTGGAGAAGTAGCGCTGGGAGGCCGCCTCCACGCCGTAGGCCTGCTCGCCGAAGAACGTGATGTTCAGGTAGTTCTCGAGGATCTTCTTCTTGCCGAGCTCCTCCTCCACCTGGATCGCGTACTTCAGCTCCTTGATCTTGCGGCCGAGGGTCTGCTGGGTGGCCTGGGCGACCTTCGTCGGGTCGTCGCCGGCCTCCTCGACGAAGACGTTCTTGACGTACTGCTGGGTCAGCGTGGAGGCGCCCTGGGCGACGCCGCCCTCCCGCGCGTTCTTGTTCAGCGCGCGCAGGACGCCCTTGAGGTCGACCGCGCCGTGCTCGTAGAAGCGCGAGTCCTCGATCGCGACGATCGCCTTCTGCATGTACGGCGAGATGTCCTTGAGGCTCACCACCGTCCGGTCGCGCGAGTAGACCGTGGCGATCAGCTTGCCGTCGGCGTCGAGGATGGTGGTGCGCTGGCTCAGCGGTGGCGTCTTGAGATTGGCCGGTAGCTCGTCGAAGCTCTCCACGGACCCCTTGGCAGCCAGACCCAGTGCGCCCACGGCTGGCAGTGCGATGCCGGCCAGCACCGCTCCCGCGAGCACACTGACACCGAGGAACTTGGCGGCCTGCTGCGTTGGCGACAGACCGCCGCCCGAGCGCTTTTTTGCCATGGGGGCAGCCTAATCCGTAGTGGTGAGCGTTCCGACGGAGCGGGTGCTCCTGCCGGGGGGTGCGGAGCGCCGCGGTGGCAGACGCGGCAGCCGGGCGGGCGTCGCCCCTGGCCGAAGGTGCCCGTGCGGGGCGGTGGACGGCGTGCTCCCTTCCCCATTCGCCGGACACGCGTCCATGCCTTGGCCTAAGCTGCTGCCAACTGTCACAGCAGTGCAGTCACGTATCAATACGTCCGGCGCTCTCGAATCGTTCCGCGATGTCCTCCGGTTTTCCGAGGAGCGCGTGTCGGAATTCGCCGTTTGTGTCTCTCCTCGTCCGCTATGGCGCCATGCAACTGTCCTGGTTTGCCGGGTTGGTGTCGTATGTCGCCAGCTCACTCGCCCGGGTGATCTGCCGCTTCCTCATAGTCCGTTCGGACCATTCAAGATTGGGCCTGCTGGGGGTGTTGCGCTGTGCCCACCTTCCGTAACGTCCTCAACTGGCGGCGGTGAATATGCCGCTGCCGCCGTGGGGGAGCCTCGATTCGGGAGAGGACGGCGCCGGTATGGGCTGGGTGACCGACTGGAGTGCGCAGGCTGCCTGCCGCACTACCGATCCGGATGAACTGTTCGTTCAGGGAGCAGCGCAGAACAGAGCCAAGGCGGTGTGTACCGGATGCCCGGTACGCACCGAGTGCCTGGCCGACGCGCTCGACAACCGCGTCGAGTTCGGCGTGTGGGGAGGGATGACGGAACGGGAGCGCCGCGCACTGCTGCGCCGGCGGCCCACCGTGACCTCCTGGCGCCGGCTGCTGGAGACGGCGCGCACGGAGTACGAGCGCGGCGCAGGGCTCGTACCCCTCGACGACGACGAGATGTACGAGAACTACGCGGCGGTGGGCTGAGAACGCGCCTTTCGGCCCGCCGCGGGGGCGTGCTGCAGGTAGTTCGGGCGCCTGCCTCAGGCGTCCGTCGACGGGAGTTCCGGCCTGTTGGTCGCGAGCCGGTCCCCGATGTTCCGCAGCCCTGCGATGTCGTGCACGTCGCCGGGCAGCGCGGCGACTTCGGCCACCGCCACCTCGGGATGCAGCGCGGTGAAGCGGTCACGCGTGCGCTGCTCGCGGGAGAGCAACTGCATCCGCTCGGCGTGCAGCCTCAACAGGCCCGCGGTGAGCTGTTCGACGTCCTGGCCGGCGGGCCGGGAGGAGTCGGCGCCGGTCCGGGAGGCGTCCTCGGGGGGCTGGGGAGCCTCTGCCGACGGAGCATCGGGAGAATCTGAACTTCCGTACGTGTCGGGGGAGTTACGAAGTCCAGCTTTCCCGTCCCGTTGATCCACAATGCGGGAGTCCTCAAGATTTTCCGCGGCGGCGAGCGCCCGCTCGGCAGACAGCTGGGCGGCGCCGCTGCCGTGCACGCGGTTGAGGACGAGACCGGCCAGCGGCATGTCCTCGGCGTCCAGTCGCTCCACGAAGTAGGCCGCCTCGCGCAGTGCGTCCCGTTCCGGGGCCGCCACCACCAGGAAGGCCGTGCCGGGGGCCTGGAGCAGCTTGTAGGTGGCGTCCGCCCGAGTCCGGAACCCCCCGAACATCGAGTCCATCGCCGCCACGAACGTCTGCACGTCCCTCAGCAGCTGGCCGCCCAGCACCTTTCCGAGCGCGCCCGTCATCATCGACATGCCGACGTTCAGGAACTTCATCCCGGCGCGCCCGCCGACCTTCGCCGGTGCCAGCAGCACGCGGATCAGCTTGCCGTCCAGGAACGACCCCAGCCGCTTCGGCGCGTCCAGGAAGTCCAGCGCCGAACGCGACGGCGGGGTGTCGACGACGATGAGGTCCCATTCCTCGCGGGCCCGCAACTGGCCCAGCTTCTCCATCGCCATGTACTCCTGCGTGCCCGCGAAGCCCGCCGAGAGCGACTGGTAGAACGGGTTGCTCAGGATCGCGGCAGCCCGCTCCGGATCCGCGTGCCCCTCGACGATCTCGTCGAAGGTGCGCTTCATGTCGAGCATCATCGCGTGCAGTTCGCCGCCGGAAGCGTCCTCGATGCCCTTCACCCGGCGCGGGACGTTGTCCAGCGAGTCGATGCCCATGGACTGGGCGAGCCGCCGGGCCGGGTCGATGGTCAGCACGACCACCTTGCGGCCGCGCTCGGCCGCCCGCAGCCCCAGCGCCGCCGCGGTGGTCGTCTTGCCGACCCCGCCGGAGCCGCAGCACACCACGATCCGGGTGTCCGGGTCGTCGAGGATCGGGTCGACGTCGAGCATCCGCCCCGGGGAGAGGTGACGCGGAGCCTCGTGGGCGGCGGACGAGGAGCGCGGTGCCTTCTCTCCGGCGGAGTCCCCGGCGGAGGAGCGCGGTGCCTTCCTCCCGGCGGAGGAGGAGCGTGGGGTCCCCTCTCCGGCGGACGAGCCGCCGGCCGCCTTCCGTGCGGGCGCGGAGCGGCCGGCCGTCTCCCGTGCGGAGGACGTGCGAGGGGCGGCCTCGCGTGCGGGGTCCGGACTCATGACATCCCCTGCTTCCGCAGTTCGGTGGCGAGTTCGTACAGGCCGGCCAGGTCCATGCCGTCGGTGAGCAGCGGCATCTCGTGCAGGGGGAGTTCCAGCCGGCCCAGTTCCGCTCGCTGCTCCTGCTCCAGAGCGAACCGCTCGGCGTACTCCTCGGCCTGCTGCAGCAGCGGATCCACCAGCCGCTCCGCGTGCCCGCCGCGCCGCGCGCCGCCCAGCCCGGCACCGGACAGCGTCCGCGCGAGAGCGCTGCGCGGCGTGGCCCGCACGGATTCCAGGTCGGCCGCGTCCAGCAGCTCCGGCCGCACCATGTTCACGATGACCCGCCCCACCGGCAGGCGTGCGGCACGCAGTTCCGCGATGCCGTCGACGGTCTCCTGGACGGGCATCTCCTCCAGCAGCGTCACCAGGTGCACGGCCGTCTGCGGCGACTTCAGCACCCGCATCACCGCCTGGGCCTGGTTGTGTATCGGACCGATCTTGGCCAGCCCGGCCACCTCGTCGTTGACGTTGAGGAAGCGGGTGATACGGCCGGTGGGCGGCGCGTCCATGACCACGACGTCGTACGCGAACCGTCCGCGGCCGTCCTTCCTCCGCACCGCCTCGCACGCCTTCCCGGTCAGCAGCACGTCCCGGACCCCGGGCGCGATGGTGGTGGCGAAGTCGATGGCGCCGAGCTTCTTCAGCGCCCGCCCGGCGCTCCCCAGCTTGTAGAACATCTGGAGGTAGTCCAGCAGCGCGCGTTCCGGGTCGATGGCGAGGGCGAACACCTCCCCGCCCCCGGGGGCGACGGCGATCTTGCGTTCCTCATAGGGCAACGCCTCCGTCTCGAAGAGCTGTGCGATGCCCTGCCGACCCTCCACCTCGACGAGAAGCGTCCGCTTCCCCTCCGTGGCGAGGGCCAGCGCGAGGGCCGCGGCGACCGTCGTCTTTCCGGTCCCGCCCTTGCCGCTGACGACCTGGAGCCTGCTCACGTCTTCGAGCGTAACCAGTCCGCGTCTCCGGCAACCGGCAGGCTGTGGACAACGCGGCCGTACCGCCGCCGGGCGGGCGGCCGAAAGCGGTAGCGGGCAGCGGCTAGAGTCGCCCCCATGACCAAGTGGGAATACGCAACCGTGCCGCTGCTCGTCCATGCCACGAAGCAGATCCTGGACACCTGGGGCGAGGACGGCTGGGAGCTCGTCCAGGTCGTGCCCGGGCCGAGCAACTCCGAGCAGCTCGTCGCCTACCTGAAGCGGGAGAAGCAGGCGTGAGCGCGGTCGAGGCGAAGCTCGCCGAGCTCGGTCTGACCCTGCCGGAGGTCGTCCCCCCGCTGGCCGCCTACCAGCCGGCGGTGCAGTCGGGGCCGTACGTCTACACGGCCGGCCAGCTGCCGATGGTCGAGGGCAGGCTCCCGGTGACCGGCAAGGTCGGCGCGGAGGTCACCGCCGAAGAGGCGAAGGAACTGGCTCGCACCTGCGCGCTGAACGCGCTGGCCGCCGTGAAGTCCGTCGCAGGCGATCTGGATCGTGTAGCGCGGGTGGTGAAGGTGGTCGGCTTCGTCGCCTCCGCCCCCGACTTCACCGGGCAGCCGGGCGTGCTGAACGGCGCCAGCGAACTCCTCGGCCAGGTCCTGGGCGACAAGGGCGTGCACGCGCGCAGCGCGGTGGGCGTCGCCGTGCTGCCGCTGGACGCGCCGGTCGAGGTGGAGATCCAGGTGGAACTGGCCTGACCCGCCGAGCGGGGGACTGCCGGTCCGCCGGGCCGGGCCCCGACCGCATCGGCCCGGCTGGGGCATCCGGCCCCCTCCACGTCGGCCCCGGCGCACCTCCTGGGCCAGCCGGGCCTGCGCGCGGCGCCCCGCGGGCCGGCCGTGTCGGCTCGGGGCCTCCCGGACACGCCGTGCCGGCTCGGCGCACCCGCGGTCCGGGCATGCGGCCTGACGCACTTCCCGGGCCGGGCATGCCGGGGGCGCCGTGCCGGGCGGGCCGCAGCAGCGGGGCCGGGACACCCCGCACCCGCCGAGCCGGGCAGACCCCCGCGCACCCGCCGAGCCGGGCAGAGCCCCCGCCGACCGGCCCTGATCGGTCAGCTCTCGAACATTCGCCCGCCACCGGATAGCCTCCGCCCATGGCGAATGGGCAGTGGTTCCCCCCGGAATGGCCGGACCGCATCCGCGCGCTCGCGGACGGCACCCTCACTCCGGTCGTACCCAGGCGCGCGGCCACCGTCATGCTGCTGCGGGACGGCGCGGCCGGACCCGCGGTCCACATGCTGCGCCGACGCGCCTCGATGGCCTTCGCCGGAGGCGCGTACGCGTACCCCGGCGGTGGTGTGGACCCCCGCGACGACGACCACCGGGTCGGCTGGGCCGGCCCGCCCCGCTCCTGGTGGGCCGAGCGGCTCGGCGTCGACGACGCGGTCGCCCAGGCGATCGTCTGCGCGGCCGTGCGGGAGACCTACGAGGAGTCCGGCGTGCTGCTGGCCGGCCCCACCTCCGACTCGGTCGTCGGCGACACCACCGGTGAGGACTGGGAGGCCGACCGTACGGCACTGGTGGACCGCGAGACGTCCTTCGCCGAGTTCCTGGACCGCCGCGGCCTCGTGCTGCGCTCCGACCTGCTGGGCGCCTGGACCCGCTGGATCACGCCCGAGTTCGAGGCCCGCCGCTACGACACCTGGTTCTTCGTCGCCGCGCTGCCCGCCGGCCAGCGCACCCGCAACGCCTCCACCGAGGCCGACCGCACGGTGTGGACCCGGCCCGCGGACGCGGCGGCCGCGTACGACAGGGGCGAACTGCTGATGATGCCGCCGACCATCGCCACCCTGCGCCAGCTCGCTCCGTACGCCACCGCCGCCGAGGCCCTGGCCGACGCGCCCGGCCGCGACCTGTCGCCCGTCCTGGCGCGGGCCCGGCTGGAGGGCGGCCGGGTCGTGCTGACCTGGCCCGGCCACGACGAGTTCACCAAGCACATCCCGGCAGGTGGAGGCCCCGCATGACCGACGCCGCGGCCCTCCCCGGTCAGCCGAGAGGCGGGGTCCTCTCCGGCCCCGCCACCCCGCGCGCGGTGAACGTGCTGGCGCCCAACGCCTCCGCGATGACCCTGGACGGCACCAACACCTGGATCGTCGCCGAGCCCGACTCCGACCTGGCCGTCGTGATCGACCCCGGCCCGCTCGACGAAGGGCACCTGAAGACGGTCGCCGACACCGCGGAGCAGTCCGGCCGGCGGATCGCTCTCACCCTGCTCACCCACGGCCACCCGGACCACGCCGAGGGCGCCGCCCGCTTCGCCGAACTCACCGGCACGCGGGTGCGTGCGCTCGACCCGGCGCTCCGCCTCGGCGACGAGGGACTGGCCGCCGGGGACGTGATCACCGCGGGCGGGCTGGAACTGCGGGTCGTCCCGACGCCGGGCCACACCGCGGACTCCCTGTGCTTCCACCTCCCGGCCGACCGGGCCGTCCTCACCGGCGACACCGTCCTCGGCCGCGGCACCACCGTCGTGGCCCATCCCGACGGCCGCCTCGGTGACTACCTGGACTCCCTGCGGAGGCTGAGGTCGCTCACCGTGGACGACGGCGTCCACACCGTCCTGCCCGGACACGGCCCCGTCCTGGAGGACGCCCAGGGCGCCGTCGAGTTCTACCTGGCCCACCGCGCCCACCGGCTCGCCCAGGTGGAGACGGCCGTGGAGGACGGCCACCGCAGCCCCGCCCAGGTCGTCGCCCACGTCTACGCGGACGTGGACCGCACTCTCCGGCCGGCGGCCGAGCTGTCGGTGCGGGCGCAGCTCGAGTACCTGGAGGAGCACGGGCTGATCTGACCGGGCCCACCGGTGGGAGCGCCGCCTGCCGTGCGACCTCCGCTCCGGGCCGCCCCGCCACCGCGCCGGGGCGACGCGGCGCGCGCGGTCGTGGAGACCGAGCCGCTCCTCCGGTTCCGTACAGAGGCGCCGAGGCGCCGAGGCAGCGAGGCAGAACGCGGCACGGCGGCAGAACGGCACAGCAGCAGAGCGGCACGGCGGCAGAACGGTGCCGACCGCTCAGCCGCCGTCGGGCCGCGACGTCTTGACGCCGTGGACGCGCGCGTACTCCTCCGCCAGCCACGGGCCGAGGTCGTCGACGTAGGCGCGCAGTACCCCGGCGTCGCCGACCGGTTCGTGCCCGCGTTCGGCCGCCGCGCGCATCTGGCCGGCCCGCTCCGGGTAGTACCCGCCGAACACCTCGGCCATCTCGGGCAGCTCGCTGGTCCAGCCCTGCCAGCGCGGCATCACCAGCGTGAACCCGGTGCGTACCAGGTGCCGGGACATGTGGCGCACCAGCCGCCGCCGGGTCTCCTCGGTACCGGCCGAGGCGATCTGCTCCCGCCAGCGGGGCAGCAGCCCGCCGAGACCGCCGTTGGTCTCCCGGGCGAGCAGGGTGTCGGGCCGGTAGCGGGGCAGCTCCGCGGCCAGGTCCTCCCCGAGCAACGGCGTGCACAGGCAGGCCACGAACCAGCCCAGGTCGTGGCGCTCCGCTTCGCTCAGCAACCGGGCCCGGCTGTACAGCAGCGTGCCGACGCCGTCGATCTGCCCGAACTCCCGGTCGATGCCCTCGCCGAGCCGTCGTACGGCCTCCCGGTCGGCGTCCGTGGGCTCCTCCCGCAACGCCAGCAGCAGGTCGAGGTCGCTGCGGCCGGGGCGGGCGGTGCCGCGCGGAACGGAGCCGTACAGGTAGGCGCTGTGCAGTCGGGCCCCGAACACGGCCGGCAGGCGTGCGCGCGTGGCGGCGACCACGGCTCGGAAATCGTGCGGCACGCGGGCGAGGGAGCCCTCCCGCGCGATGTGGCCCTCGGCGTCCAGACCCTTGGAGGCGATCACGTTTCGGGTGTCGGGTGTCCGGTTCCGGGGGCGGCCGGTGTCAGCGGGAGCGCTTCGCCAGGCGCTCCACGTCCAGCAGGATCACGGCCCGCGCCTCCAGGCGCAGCCAGCCGCGCTGAGCGAAGTCCGCGAGTGCCTTGTTCACAGTCTCCCGGGAGGCGCCCACCAGCTGGGCCAGCTCCTCCTGCGTCAGGTCGTGGACGACGTGGATGCCTTCCTCGGACTGCACGCCGAAGCGGCGGGACAGGTCCAGCAGGGCGCGCGCCACCCGTCCGGGAACGTCCGAGAAGACCAGGTCCGACATGGCGTCGTTGGTCTTGCGCAGGCGCCGGGCGACGGCGCGCAGCAGTGCGGAGGCCACCTCGGGGCGGACGTTCAGCCAGGGCTGCAGATCGCCGTGGCCCAGCCCGAGCAGCTTCACCTCGGTCAGTGCGGTCGCGGTCGCGGTGCGCGGGCCCGGGTCGAAGAGCGACAGCTCCCCGATGAGCTCGCCGGGGCCGACCACGGCCAGCATGTTCTCGCGGCCGTCGGGCGAGGTGCGGTGGAGCTTCACCTTGCCCTCGGTCACCACGTACAGCCGGTCACCCGGGTCCCCCTCGTGGAACAGGGAGTCCCCGCGTGCCAGGGTCACCTCACTCATGGAGGCGCGAAGCTCCGCGGACTGCTCGTCATCGAGCGCCGCGAAGAGCGGATTGCGCCGCAGAACGTCGTCCACGAGTACTCTCCTTGTCGACCGGCTCAGGGGATCTTGCTCCCCCGTGTACCAGGGGACCCCGGTGCCCATTCTGCCGGAGGGGCCAAACGGTGTGATCTGTCACAAGGATGCCGCACACCTGTCCCGTGGTAAGCGGCAGGGGGCCAATTGGGGGCCGATCTTCCCTGTCCGGGGCGGATGTCGGTGCCGGGCCTTAGGCTGGCCGGGTGTCCGAAACGCCGGTGAAAGCACAGGCCTAGGGGGCTGCACGGGTGGTAGTACGTCGCGATTCCGCTGTGGGCGAACAGGGGTCGGGTGGGAGCCCGAGTGAGGGAAGGAAAGCGGCGAACACCGCGAAGGGGACGACCCCGCGTGCCCGCGGAAGCGCACCGGCGAAGAAGGCCGCCCCGAAGGAAACCGCTGCGGTGGTCCCGGAGCGGCCCGTGAAGTCCGCCGCCCGCCGGCCGGCGAAGGACGAGTCGCGCACCGCTCTGGTCCGCCGCGCCCGCCGCATCAACCGGGAGCTGGCGGAGGTCTACCCCTACGCCCATCCCGAACTGGACTTCGACAACCCCTTCCAGCTGCTGGTCGCCACCGTGCTGTCGGCCCAGACCACGGACCTGCGCGTCAACCAGACCACCCCGGCGCTGTTCGCCCGCTACCCCACCCCCGAGGACCTGGCGGCCGCCGTCCCGGAGGAGGTGGAGGAGATCCTCCGCCCCTGCGGCTTCTTCCGCGCCAAGACCAGATCCGTCATGGGCCTGTCCCGGGCTCTGGTGGAGGACCACGGCGGCGAGGTCCCGGGCCGCCTGGAGGACCTCGTCAAGCTGCCCGGTGTCGGCCGCAAGACCGCCTTCGTCGTGCTCGGCAACGCCTTCGGGCGGCCCGGCATCACCGTGGACACCCACTTCCAGCGGCTCGTGCGGCGCTGGAAGTGGACCGAGGAGACCGACCCCGACAAGATCGAGGCCGTGGTCGGCGGGCTCTTCCCCAAGAGCGACTGGACGGACCTGTCGCACCACGTCATCTGGCACGGCCGCCGCATCTGCCATGCCCGCAAGCCTGCCTGCGGCGCCTGCCCGATCGCCCCGCTCTGCCCGGCCTACGGGGAGGGCGAGACCGACCCGGAGAAGGCGAAGAAGCTGCTCAAGTACGAGAAGGGCGGCCTTCCCGGCCAGCGTCTGAAGCCCCCGCAGGCCTACCTGGACGCCGGAGGCAGGCCCGCACCACCGCTGAGGGCCGAATGACGGGGCGGGCTGCCGGCCCGGCCCGCGGCAGCGCGGACCGGTCGGTGCGGCAGGCCGCCCCGGCGGTCGGCGAGGGGGCCGGCGACGACGCCGGTACGGCGGCGGCGGAACGATCTCGATGCCGCCGGGCGTTGGACACGGCAGGACGACGGGGGCGGCGATGACGCACGCGAGCAACACTCAGGGCGGTTCCGTGACACTCAGCAAGAAGGGCCTGCCCGGCTGGCTCGACCCCGTGGTGCGGGCCGCGGAGACCGTCCAGCCGCTCCAACTGAGCCGCTTCCTCCCGCCGGAGAGCGGCGACGGCCGCCAGTCCGCCGTACTGGTCCTGTTCGGCGAGGGCGAACGCGGCCCCGAACTGCTGCTGATGGAACGGGCCGGCTCGCTCCGCTCCCACGCCGGGCAGCCCTCCTTCCCCGGCGGTGCCCTCGACCCGGTGGACGGCGACCCGCACACCGACGGACCGCTGCGGGCCGCGCTGCGCGAGGCCGAGGAGGAGACCGGCCTCGATCCCGCGGGCGTGCAGCTCTTCGGCGTGCTGCCCCGGCTGTACATCCCGGTCAGCGGCTTCGTCGTCACCCCGGTACTGGGCTGGTGGCGGGAGCCCAGCCCGGTCGGGGTCGTCGACCCGAACGAGACCGCCCGCGTCTTCACCGTCCCCGTGGCGGATCTCACGGACCCGGAGAACCGGGCCACCAGCGTCCACCCCAGCGGCTACCGGGGCCCGGCATTCCTGGTGGAATCCGCTCTGGTCTGGGGGTTCACGGCCGGAGTGATCGACCGGCTGCTCCACTTCGCCGGCTGGGAACGGCCCTGGGACTCGGACAAGCGGGTCCCGCTGGACTGGCGGTCATGACAGGGTGGCTGCCGTGAACGTGCTGGACATCCTGTTGCTGGCCGCGGCCGTGTGGTTCGCGGTGGTCGGCTACCGCCAGGGCTTCGTCGTCGGCATCCTGTCGGTGGTCGGGTTCCTCGGCGGTGGCCTTCTCGCCGTGTACACGTTGCCTCTGCTCTGGTCCGCGCTCACCGACAACGCCGAGGTCAGCACCACCGCGGCGGTCGTCGCGGTCATCGTCGTCATCGTGTGCGCGTCCGTGGGCCAGGCACTGACCACCCACCTCGGCAACAAGCTCCGCCGGTACATCACCTGGTCCCCGGCACGCGCCCTGGACGCGACCGGCGGTGCGCTGGTCAACGTCGTCGCGATGCTGCTCGTGGCCTGGCTGGTCGGCTCCGCACTGGCCGGCACCACCCTGCCCACGCTCGGCAAGGAGGTCCGCAGCTCCAAGGTGCTGCTCGGCGTGTCCCGGGCGCTGCCCGACCAGGCCGACACCTGGTTCGCCGACTTCTCCTCCGTCCTCGCGCAGAACGGCTTCCCGCAGGTCTTCAGCCCGTTCGCCAACGAGCCGATCACGGACGTCCAGCCACCGGACCCTGCGCTCGCGCACAGTGCCGTGGCCACCCGCGCCGAACGCTCCATCGTCAAGGTCATGGGCACCGCCGAGGGATGCGGCAAGGTCCTGGAAGGCACCGGGTTCGTCTTCGCCGACCGCCGGGTGATGACCAACGCACACGTGGTCGGCGGCGTCGACGAACCCACCGTTCAGATAGGCGGCGCGGGCCGAAGGTACGACGCGACGGTCGTCCTCTACGACTGGCAGCGCGACATCGCCGTGCTCGACGTCCCCGACCTGGAGGCGCCCGCGCTGCGTTTCGCACCGAAGAACGCCTCGAGCGGCGACAGCGCGATCGTGGCCGGCTACCCGGAGAACGGCGCGTACGACGTGCGCGCGGCACGCGTGCGCGGCCGGATCACCGCCAACGGCCCGGACATCTACCACCGCGGCACCGTGCGCCGCGACGTCTACTCGCTGTACGCGGTCGTCCGGCAGGGCAACTCGGGCGGCCCGCTGCTCACCCCCGACGGCCGCGTCTACGGCGTGGTCTTCGCCAAGTCCCTCGACGACGCCGAGACCGGATACGCGCTGACCGCGGACGAGATCCGGAAGGACGTCGACAAGGGGCGTACCGCGAACCGGAAGGTGGACAGCGACCGCTGCGCGCTGTAGGGCGCGAGCAGCGGTTGAGGACGGTGCCGCTGCGGCGTCAGTCTCGCGGGTGGCGCAGCCGTACGGACACCCAGCGGGCCCGGCGGCGAAGGATGCGTGGGATCCCCACCCGCAGGTCGCTGCCGTCCGTGCTCGGCAGTTGCGCTGTGCCACCTCGCTGGCGGGAGCTCAGGGCACTGCCCGAGCGGCGGTTGCGTGCTACGTCACTGTAGTCGTGCGTCCAGCCCATACCCGGACGTCTGCCCCTGCCCCATGGTCGATAACCGTTCCCACGCCCCCCAATTGGCCTATGCGTCGGGCATGTGGCCGCTCCCCGCACAGATGTTCAGGAACTGCCGCCGGCGGCAGAGGGTCCGCACCACCGGATGCGGGCCCGAGCCCGCGGCCGCGCGGCCCGTGCTCAGCGGTCGGGCTCGGGGTCCCGGAGCCAGTTGACCAACTCGGTGGAGAAGGCGGCCGGGTCCTCCTCGTGCGGAAAGTGACCCAGTCCGTCGAACAACCGCCATCGGTACGGCGCTTCGACGTACTCACCCGAACCGGCCGCGCTGCGGGTGCGCATCACCGGGTCGAGCGAGCCGTGCAGGTGCAGGGTCGGTACCCGCACCGGTCGCTTCATGCGCCGGTTGAACTGGAAGCCGTCGGGGCGGGCGAGGGAGCGGACCAGCCAGCGGTAGGGCTCGATCGCGCAGTGCGCCGTCGACGGGATGCAGATCGCCCGGCGGTACGTCTCCACCGCCTCGTCGTCCGGCTGGTGCGGACCGGACCACTCCCGGAGCAGCCGGCCCACCAGAGCCCCGTCGTCCGCGGTCAGCTGCCGCTCGGGGATCCACGGTCGCTGGAAACCCCAGATGTGCGAGCCGGCCCTGGTCTGCCGGACGTCGGAGAGCATCGCCGACCGCCAGCGCCGGGGATGCGGCATCGAGGAGACCGCGAGGCGCCGCACCAGTTTGGGACGCATCGCGGCCGCCGTCCACGCCAGGTATCCGCCCAGGTCGTGGCCGACCAGCGCGGCGTCCGGTTCGCCGAGGGAGCGGATCACCCCGGTGATGTCCAGGGCGAGGTTGGCGGGATCGTATCCGCGCGGGGTGCGGTCGGAGCCGCCGACGCCTCTGAGGTCCATGGCGACGGCCCGGTAGCCGGCGTCGGCGAGCGCCGTCAGCTGGTGACGCCAGGCCCACCAGAACTGCGGGAAGCCGTGCAGGAGCAGCACCAGCGGCCCGTCGCCGAGCTCCGCGATGTGGAAGCGCGCACCGTTGGCGGCGACATCGCGGTGCCTGACCTTCCGCCCTCCGGGCAGGTCGATCCGTACGACCGACTTCGGCTGCTGCGCCGCAGGGGTGGTGGGGTCCGTCATGAGGACGAGCGTGCCACAGCCTCGATGGCTTCGGGGACGCGCTCCTCCAGAGCGGGGGTTTCCGGACGCGGGTGCGGCTTGGCGTTCTGCAGGACGCCCGCCGTCTCCTTCACGGAGGCGGCGACCTTCTGCGGTCCCTTGCCCTTCTTGGCCTTCTTCGCGAACGTCGCGCCGATCAGGAAGAGCAGCAGGGCGATCAGGGCGTTGGCGGCGAAGGACAGCAGGAAGCACCAGGCGAGGTTCCAGCCCCCCTCGCCGTTGTGGCCGCCCGTCCAGGCGTGGATGCCGTACGCCAGCGCGAAGTTCAGCATCGGCAGGGAGAACACGAGCAGCACGGCGCCCACCGTGAACGCGCCGCCGCTCATCGCGCCGCGTTTGACGTCCTGCTTGAGCTGAGCCTTCGCCAGTGCGATCTCGTCATGCACCAGCGCCGACATGTCGGTCGTGGCCGATGCGAACAGCTGGCCGATGCTGCGTTCGGTGCCGACCGGGTTGCCGTCGGGTGCGCTCATCGCGGTCTCCCTCTCTCGCGTTCGGATCCGTCCGCCGCCGTGACTGCGGAGGTCTTCTGTACCGTTCCGTCAGATCATGCCGGACGGTCGTCTTCCCCGCCCGCCCCGCCCGGCACTTCGGTGGCGTGGCGTGCGGCGGCCAGCTCTTCCGCCAGACGGCGGTGCTCGGTGGCCTTGGCCTCGTGGATGACGGCCATCCGCAGGTGGTACTCCGGGCGGTCCTCCTCGTACATGTCCGGAATGCCGTCGAGGTCGTCGTCCCGCTCCTCGTCCTCGCACAGCGCCCGGTACTTGGCGTTCCGGATCTTGAGCAGCGCCGTCGCCAGGACGGCCGCGATCAGGGAGCCCGTCAGGACGGCGGCCTTGGCCTCGTCGGTCAGCACCGCGTCGCCCTCGAAGGCCAGCTCGCTGATCAGCAGTGAGACGGTGAACCCGATCCCGGACAGAGCCGCGACCGCGAACACGTCGGCCCAGGCGAGGTCCTCGCTGAGGGACGCTCTGGTGAAGCGGGCGGTGAGCCAGGTGCCGCCGAAGATACCGAGGGACTTGCCGACGACCAACCCGAGCACGATGCCGAGGGTCTCGGGTTTGGTGAACACGTCGCCGATCTCGTGATGGGAGATGGTCACGCCGGCGCTGAACAGGGCGAACAGCGGGACGGCCAGTCCAGCCGACACGGGCCGGACGAGGTGTTCGATGCGCTCACCGGGGGAGTGGTCCTCGCCCTCACGCCGGGTGCAGCGCAACATCAGGCCCATCGCCACGCCGGCGATGGTGGCGTGGACTCCGCTGTTGTACATCAGTGCCCAGATCACCAGGGCGAGAGGCACGTACACGTACCAGCCGCGTACCCCTGTGCGCAGCAGCAGCCAGAAGACGGCCAGGCCCGCCGCCGCGCCGGCGAGTGCGGCGAAGTTGATGCTGCTGGTGAAGAAGATCGCGATGATCAGGATGGCGAAGAGGTCGTCGACGACGGCGAGGGTGAGCAGGAAGGCGCGCAGGGCACTGGGCAGCGAGGTGCCGATCACGGCGAGCACGGCGAGGGCGAAGGCGATGTCGGTCGCGGTGGGCACCGCCCAGCCCTCCAGCGAGCCGCCGCCGGTGACCGCGGTCAGGGTGTAGACCAGGGCGGGTACCGCCATGCCGGACAGAGCCGCGACGACGGGCAGGACGGCGGCTTTGGGGTCGCGCAGATCACCGGCGACCAGTTCGCGCTTGAGTTCGATGCCGGCGACGAAGAAGAAGACTGCCAGAAGCCCGTCGGCGGCCCAGTGCTCGACGGACAGGTGCAGCCCGAGCGCCTCGGGGCCGAAGTGGAAGTCGGCGGCCGCTTGGTAGCTCTCGTGCAGTGCGGGGATGTTCGACCAGATCAGCGCGGCGACCGCGGCGAGCAGCAGCAGCACGCCACCGACGGTCTCGGTGCGCAGCGCGTCCGCGACGAAGGTCCGCTCCGGCAGGGTCAGACGGCCGAAGACCCTGCGGCTGGTGGTACGGGGCGCGGGCACAGACAGACCTCCGGTGGGTGGGCAGCGACGAACACATGCCGACCAGACTTCCCGGCGCACCTTGTTTTACTTCAGCTTTGCTTAGATTACCTAACGTGCGACCGCCGGGCCAGTGATCATTACGTTATACGCAAAAGGGGCACCCGGCACGGCTGGTGTCGGGTGCCCCTCCGGGAAGCGGCGGCTGGGCTCAGCCCGTCCGCGGCCGTGGCGGCCTCAGTCCCCCCTCTACCTGGCCCGCGCCGTCTCAGTCCTCGCTCGCCGCGGCGGGCAGT
>NZ_JBJZOJ010000073.1:0-37782 GCF_047200655.1 Streptomyces sp. MS06 | reverse complement strand
CCCCCCTCCCCCCCCCCTCCCCCCCCCCCCCCCCCCCCGGGGCCGTACAGAACCAGCTGCAGAGCATCCAACAAGGTGGTCTTGCCACAGCCGTTCATGCCGCCGATCAGGACGATCGGCCGGCCGGGGGTCGTGGTGAGGTCGAGAGACTGCTCGCCCCGGTAGGCCCCAAAGTCGTGCAGGGTGATGTTACGCAGGAGCATCGGCGGAGTCTTCGTCCTCGATCAGGGGCAGGCGGTCAGCGATCTCTTCGTTCAGCTGCTTCTTTTTGAGCGCATAGGCATGCGCGTCGGCCTTGTCTTCGAAGAAACCACGCTTGACCGTCTTCTCCAGGGCTTCGAACAGACCGGAGCGGCGCGTCATGGTGCGGAACTTGCGCTCTACCTCAAGTAGTTCGCGGGCGGTGGTGAACAACAAGTCGTCGCCATCACATACCTCGCGCAGCAGGTCGATCTCGCCAGCGCCCAGGGCAAGGTGCTCATCCAGCGGGCGGCCAGGGAAGTCCTCGCCGGTCTCTTCCTTGTAGATACGCGGCAGGGAGTCCTCGACCTCATGCTTCTCGAAGACCCACAGGCGGCGAATCTCGTGAAGTTCCTCCGTAGTGATCAGCTCAATCCCGCGGATGTACTCAGGGGCGTCTGCTCGTACGCGAGACTGGGCTTCGAGGAGCTGCCGCAGCCAGTCCTCACGAGCCTTCTGGGTGTAGGGGCCATGGACGATGCGCTCGCCGAACAGCTGGATACTGCCGTTCATCTTGCGGAAGTCCCGGAGCTTGTGCTCCTCTTCACCGCTGACATCCAGCTTGTCGCGCAACTTCAGGAGCGGTGCCATCCACACCATCTCCTCGCCGCTATTGACCATGGCAGCCATGGACTTGTCCTGGTCCACAAGCGTGCAGGTCCAGCAGCCGAAGCGGCTGTCGCCGCAGGAAGGCGTTGAGTCGTCCACTACCAGTGGGCACTCTTGGTCCTCTGTGGCGCTCTGGTACATGGTCAGCAGATCCTTGTTGGGGTGCCCCCAAGGGTTGGGTCGCTGCATGAGGAAGGTCCATACCTCGTCGTTGGACCAGTCCTCGATCGGGCTGTAGACGAGCGAGTTAGGCAGGTTGCCGTTGGGAGACAGCCGCTCCTGTACCCGGCGCTTCTCGTGCTTGGCCATGGCCCGCGCCCGGGCTTGGCTCTCCTGTTTGCGGATGCCGAGCACCAGGATGGCCTCGCCGTGCCTACGGACCACCTTGCGGATAAAGGTGTTCGACGGCCGGATCTTCATGCGCTCGGTGCACCAGCGGAACTTCGGGCGAGGCGCCGGGTAGCCGCGCCCAATCAAGTTCACCCAGAATGTGTCCTGAACCTTGGGGGTGAGGCGGTTCGGCTCGATCGGCAGCTGCTGCTCGACTGCGGCCTGCCGCATGGTCTCCAAGGACTGACTCACCCACGAGGCGACAACCGGGTTCTCCACCAAGGTGTCTGTGCTGATGACGTAGACGGTCTTCGTGCGCTGTTCGGCCGGCAGTTCCTGGAGAGCCAGCCACACCAGTTGCAGAGTGGCAGTGGAGTCTTTGCCCCCGCTATAGCCAATCACCCAGGGAACCTCGTCCGCGGTGTAGAGCTCGCGGATCTCCTCCTTGAGGTCTGCGGTCACCTGCGCGAGGCTGCTGCCCTCGAAGGGCACAGCTCGTCGGGTCGCGGTACTCATGACTCTCCTCGCTGGTAAGCATCTTCGGCGCGTTGCTCTTCAGGGCTGAGCCTGAGCTTCAGCATGCGGCGAAGGTAGGTCACGGTCAAAGTGACCTGGGCGTGGCTCTTGGAGACCCGGCCGCCGATGATCGCGCGGCCCTCCCAGTCGGTATTGGTACGGGACCAGTCGACCGCGGCAAGCTTCTTCAGGCGCGGTTGCCATACGGTGGCGTCGACGGATTCACGCAACAAGCTGTTGCCGACACGTCCCAGGGCGTGCAAGGCGATGCCGTGGCTGTGGATGTAGCTCTGACGCACGTCGGGAGCGGTCATGCGGCGATCGCGGACCATCGCCCACTCGGGGATGAGCGTGTCAACGTATTCCCAGAACGCCTGGGCCAGCACGGCTGCCTCGTCACGTTTCAGCTCCAGCCCCTGGAGCAGGGACTGATTACCCGAGTGCAGGGCGCTGAGCGTGAATAGCTTGCGCGAACGTGCCGACAGCGTGCTGCTCTCCATCTCGACGTGTTGCTTGAACACCGAGGACTTCAGGGCCAGCAGGCGGGTCAGACTGGCAAGATCGTCACGCTGATCGTAGAGCACGCCGATCGAGCGCGACGGGCGCACGGCGTGTCGGTTCAGGTCGGCGAACATCTGCTGGGAACGCCCCAGACCCGCGTCGTGGAAGAAAACGACGGCGATCGTCTCGTCACCCAGGTCGGGGTTCTCTTTGAGTGCGAGCTCGATGGCAGCGCGGCGGTGTTGCCCATCGTTGATCAAGAAGCGCGCCGCCATCGGCACGCGGATCTGCCCGGCGCGCATCCCAGCGCCCTCGCTCGCAATGCTCTCAAAGGCGATCTCGCCATCGATCGAGGCGGTGAGCGCACTAAAGACATAATCATCTGGATTGTCCAGAATGTACCGAGTGAGCGCTGGCAGTCTGCCCTTGTTGAGAACGCGCTGCGCACGGACCTCCGGGGCGATCTCATCGTCATCGAAGACGAAGATTTTAGGGATCAGCCTGAGCGGACACATCGAAACGAAGAACTCTCGCCCCGCCTGAACTCCCCTAATGGCAGGAAAAATGTACTCGAAGCCGACAAACGCCGCCCCACCTGCCGCCTGAGCTCCTCGTTGATCGATCACAGCGGTATCGTACGTGATCTCAGTGACGTACTGTACGGGATTCTCGTAGAAGTGAGTAATGATGTCGGTAACGTACCTTGATGCTGCCGCGACCACGCGCGTCGATCCACGCGTCGCTGATGTCGTGCTCCACTGGATGACCGAAGACTTTGGCAACGCTGGCAGCCGTACTCACGAGTACGGTACGCGCGCCAAGAAGGCGGTACAGCAGGCGCGTACGCAGCTCGCTGCGCAACTCGGCGCGCCAGCCGAGGAGTTGATCTTCACAAGCGGAGCGACTGAGAGCAACAACATCGCGTTGCTCGGGATCGCGCCGCACGGCGAGGAGACCGGGCGCCGGCACATCATCACCTCGGCCATCGAGCACAAAGCGGTCCTCGAACCGCTCGAGCACCTGCAAAGTCGCGGTTTCGAGGTCGACTTCCTCAAGCCCAACCAGCACGGCAGGATCAGCGTCGAAGCTGTCCGCGAGCGCCTGCGCCCGGACACCCTGCTCGTGTCGCTCATGCACGTCAACAACGAGACCGGTGTCATCCAGCCTGTCAGCGAACTCGGCCGAATCCTCCGCGAGACGTCTACGTACTTCCACGTCGACGCTGCCCAAGGTTTCGCAAAGCTCCCGGAAGACCTCACCGCGCCGATCGATCTGATCAGCATCAGCGGCCACAAGATCGGCGCCCCGAAGGGCACCGGCGCGCTACTGGTCCGTCGCCGCGGCTGGGACCGGCTCCCGCTACAGCCTCTGATGTTCGGCGGCGGCCAGGAGCGCAAGCTCCGCCCGGGTACCCTGCCCGTCCCGCTGATCATGGGACTGGCGAAGGCGGAAGAGATCTTCCGCAAGGAGCACCAGCAGTGGCTGGCCGGAGCGCAGAAGTTCCGCGAGCAGCTCCTCGCCGGGCTCGCCGGCACTCACTACCACGTGAACGGCGACCCCGAACACTCCGTGCCGCACATCCTCAACCTCTCCTTCGAGGGCGTGGACGCCGAAGCCTTGATCATCGGCCTCAAGGGCGTCGCGGCCGTGGCCACAGGCTCGGCATGCACGAGCACCTCCTACACCCCGAGTCACGTGCTGACAGCCATGGGCCTGCCTGATGAGATCGTGTCCAACGGGCTGCGCCTGTCCTGGCTCCCTTCCCAGATCGATGGGTTCGAGGTCGGCGACCTGGCCGCTGCGGTCAACCAGCTCCAGGCGTAGGGGGCTCCGGCTCTGCATCCTCTCCCGGGGCCTGAGGCTGCGGGACCGCTGCGGGGCTCGCGGGCCGGCGCACCAGCCGGTGCCCGCGAAGAGCGCGCGAGCAGCGCTCCAGCTCGGCTTCCCAGCCCTGCTCGGTTCCGATCAAGTGCGGCTGGTCGTACAGTCCGGCCCGCACTTCGGCCTCCGTCAGCCGCCGGTACTTGGGCACGTCCGGGTCATCCGGCGCCAGGAACTCATGCTTGCGGTGCAGCAGCGGCCGGTTGGCCGCGTTGTCGTAGGACAGGTGGGTCGTGTCCAGGCTGCGCATCTCAATCGCATAGGAGGAGTGCAGTCTGGGGTGCGGGTCGGTGTCGAAGTCGGGGTAATCGAGCCAGCTGACGGCTCGTCCCTGGTGCTTGAGCTTCACCACGGACCACTGCGGCGGGTGGCCGGCGGCGATGGCGGCGCAGTGCTCATACAATCTCAACACGGTGGGCAGCCTGTCGATGGCGCGGCGGTGCACATAGAGCGCGGTCGGCGTGAGCTTGCCGACTTCCGAGGCCCGCATCGCGCCGCTTACGTAGGTGTCATCGCGCAGCTTGAACAGGAGTCGGTCGGCGCGTTTGCATCCCTCCAGGTAGGAGGAGAAGCAGGACCGGATGTCGAGTTGGATAGACAGCGGCAGGCTGCCGAACGGACCGCGTCCGTTGAACAGCTCCACCGCCAGGAACAGCAACGTGTTCAGCGTCGTGCGCTTGCCGCCCTCAGCCATCTTCTCCGGGTCGGCGGAGCGCCGGACCAGGCGCTGGAGTTCGGTACCCCGGAGGTGACTCAACAGTTCTGATAGGGGAACCGACATCTCATCCAGCCGTGGCAGTCGGCCCCGCCGTTCGGTAAAGTCGACCACCGCGGCGATAGCAGAGGCAGTGTCCTCGGAGGCCAGCCACTCGGCATCGGGCACGATCCGGCGGGCGAGGAAGGCGATGCGGGCAGGATCGTCCCGGAACGCATAGACGACTCCGGGCGCTGCGGATACGCAGCGGACGCCGGTGGTCTCCTGTACGAAGTCGCGCAACTCGCTCGCGCCGAACAGGTGCTGGAAGGTTCCACGTCCGGTCAGGACCCCGTCGGCGAGCTGATTGCCGTTCACTTTGTTCCGTTCCCACACCAGGCGGGCGGAGACCACCAGGACCCGGCGAGTCAGGGTCCAGGCGCGCAACAGGGTTTCGCGCCGTTCAGCCGGGTTCTCGATGACGTTCAACACGTAGGTGAGCAGCACCACGTCCGATGGCTTCTGCTCGCCGTCCGGGAAGAAGTGTGGATCCCAGCCAGTAACGTCGAGCTGCATGTGATGCAGGCTGCGCACGTCGTCTCCGCGGCCGCAGCCAAAGTCCAGGACGCTCACCCCGGGCCTGATCTGCTGGTCGATGACGGCCTGCCGGGCAGGCATCGAGAGAGCCGAGCGAGTGATTGCCGTCAGGCGACGATCACTGTTCCATACCTCGCGCATCTCACCTCGCCACACACGGATCCTGGCTTCTTTCAGAGAAAATTCCCGAGCAACGGGAGATGGGCGACAAGCGCGGCGTAGAGAAGGCGGCCCCGAAACCGTTGAGAAGCTCGGACGAGTCGGCATACCTGAAATCGGGGAGCAGCTCGCTCCACGGCGGTGTTTTCACAGGAGGCGGCCTCCATCCCGCTCACCAGGTGGACACCGATCGCGTCGTCCTCGGTGACCTTCCGGAAGACGCCAAGCGACGCAAGGCTCCACTCCCGGACCTTCGCCCAGGGCTCAACAAGGTACGGCCCTCACATCGCGCCGACCGCGAGCAACGTGCGCACGGGAATCTCCTCGGCCACCAGCCGCGCGGAGAACCCGGCTTCTAACAGCGCCACGCCGGTTGTGAGACCCAAGACTCCTGCGCCCACGACGACGACCGTCACGACTTTCTCCTCACGCCCCAGCTCTCTGCTCAGCTCCGATGCCCACCGATTGCCCCGCTGGCGATCCTGGTGACCAGCGCGCGCGTCGCCGCCTTCGAGAACAGCAGCGGCCGACGGCCGATGTCCTTGGAGTCGCGCACTGCTGCGTGTTCGCCCAGATCCGCGACTTCCACGCAGTCGTTTGCACCCCCGCTGTACGAGCTCTTCCGCCACCGCGCGTGCGTGAGATCGACATCGTGGGGAGTTGTCGTAACGTCGTGAGGGGCGGCCATGCGGGGCGTGCTCACTCTTCGGGCTCCTTGCTGATGCGTGCAATGCGGGTGCGGGTCTCTGATGGGTCGAGGGCGCTGCCCCTCAACTGATCAAATATTTTCGTGTAGTTGTCTACGTCCTCCGGGGACTCGAGATACACGGAGTTCTTGGGATTCTCCAGCCACACCAAGTTCGGCGTGGGGCGCGGGAACGTCAGGATGACGAACGGGCCGTACAGCCCCGGATGTGCGCCGAGCGAGAACGGCAGGAGCTGCACGGTGACGTTCGGCCGCTCGCTCGCCTCTGCCAGCTTCCGCATCTGGTCGCGCATCACTTCTGCGGAGCCGACCGTCCTGCGCAGCACGGCTTCGTCGAGGATCGCCCAGAGTCTGGCGGGGGCCTCACCGCCCAGGCGGCTGTTCTGCCGCTCCATGCGAACCCTGACCAGGGACTCGACCTGCGGCGGGGAGAGGTCCTTTCTCATCTGGGAGATCACGGCACGCGCGTAGTCCTCGGTCTGGAGCAGCCCCGGCACGAGCATCGGCTGGTAGCTGGCGAGGTGCGTCGCGCCGGCCTCCAGCGCGAGGTACCCGTCGTAGCGCGTCGGGGTGAGCACCGTCGAGTACTTCCGCCACCAGGGCTTCTGCTGTTCCTTGTCCGCTCGCACGAGGTCGAGCACGTCGGCGCGCCGGTCCTCGTCCTTGACGCCGTACAGGTCCAGCAGTGCCCGGACGAGGACCGGCGTCGTGCCGCGTTCGCCGTTCTCGATCCGGCTCAGCGACCCTTGGTTGACCTCCAGTTGGTCGGCGACCTCGGTGAGGGTGAGCCCGGTCGCGTCACGCAGTTCCTTCAACCGTGCCGCGAGCTGCCGCCGGTACACCGACTGCGGGACCAGGCTTCTCTTCAAGGCCATACCCGGAAGTCTCTCCGTACCGGCGACACCTCTACAACCCATACGGGTCAACTTCACCAGACATATTGCCTAGTTGGCGGTTGCATCAGCATGCTGTCAGAAGTCACGGCGCGCGTTCGTACGGGCGTGCGCCGCAGCCGACCGATGGGCGAGCAGGCCACGACCTCGCTACCGGCACGCGCCTCCGCGTCGGTCCTGCACGCCGCACCAGGAGGGCGGGCCATGCCACGGACAACGCTGCTTCGGCAGCTGCTCCAGCAACGGCACCTGACGACGCACGAGGCTTTCGCCGCCCAGTACGAGCGGGCCGCCGCCCGACTGGCAGAGCTCGACCGCGACCCCCGCCTGGCGTCCCTCCAGGTCTCTCCACGCCAGTTCGACCGCTGGTACGGCGGGGAGTTGCTGACTCTGCCCCGCCCTGACGCCTGCCGAGTTCTGAAGCACATGCTGGGCAGACCCGTGTCCGAGCTGTTCTCCACTACGTACGACGGCGACTCCGCGCACGACCGCGACGAGGAGTCGAGTCCGCACCAGCAGGCGACGAGTGCCCCTTCGCCACGGGAGGACGACGAGAACCCACTGGACATCGTCACCCGGACCCGGCAGCTCACAGCCAGCAATGCCGACGACGCGACGCTCGCCATCCTCGACTCCTCGCTGGAGGGCATCGCCAGCCGGTACGAACAGGACGGGCCGTACGTCCTCCGCCACCAGGCGCGCCAGGTGCGGCAGCTCGCCCACACCCTCCTCGACGGCCGCCAGCCCCCACGCACGCGCCGGGAGCTCTTCCGCCTCGCCGCCCGCGCCTCCGGCCTGCTCGGCTACATGGCGGTGAACACGGGCGACTTCGCGCTCTCGGAGGCGTACTGCACCGAAGCCCGGGATCTCAGCCGCGAGATCGGCGACCTGGACACCGACCTCTGGGCGTGCGGCACCCTCTCCTTCAGCCTCTACTACGCCGGCCGGTACGACGAGGCGGACGCCTGCGCCGCCGCGGCCGTCGAGCGAGCCCCACGCCACGCCCAGTGCATCCGCCTGCTCGCCAACGGACGGGCCAGGGCCCTCGGCAAGACCGGCGACCGGCGTGCCGTCGAGCAGACCATCGGACAGGCACTCCGCCTCTCCGACCTCCACGAGGTACCCGTCGAGCTGACCTCCTGCATCTCCTTCGAGCCGTACGGACGGGCCAGGACACTGGCCAACGCCGTCACGTCACACGTCGCGCTGCACAACACGGCCCAGGTACTGCGCGACGCCGAGCACATCGACGACCTGGTGGAGCACTCGACCTCCTCCTGGAGCCGTTCGCTCGTACGCCTCGACGTCGCCACCGCGCTGCTCCAGCAGTGCACGCCCGACATCGACCAGGCGATGGCACTGGGTCGTGAGGCCCTGCAGTTGTGCGGAGAGACACCGATCAGCTCCGTCTACCAACGCTCCCGTGACCTGCATGAGCAGGCCAGGCCATGGCGTGATCACCCGGCGGTACGCGATTATGGCGACGAGTTCCGGACCTGGAGCTCGCAGCCAGCGGCCCTGGCCATGGCGTCACCTACGTCCTAGGCGCTGAAGGTGTCGTCGGGCTCCGGGGCAGTGTGAAGCCGAAGGAGTACGTCGGGTGCCCCTGCTCAGTGCCGATCCCGCCGCGTTCCCCGCCGAGCCTCCCGCCGACACGCACCATCCGGCGGTCACCGCGGCCCACGACTGGGCGGCGTTCAGCGCACTCGACGAGATGACCGACCACTGGGCACGCCCCGGCTGGTCGGACGGCAGCCGGGCCTACTACTGGATGCTGACCTTCCCGGATGATCAGCGGCTCGCTGCTCTCGCCGGGCACTGCCAGGAGGAGCTGGCGCCCCTCGGCCTTGACCCGGTGCCGACGGACGGACTGCACATCACCCTCCCCCGAGTCGGAACGCCGGGCGTCGTCACCCCCGGCCACCTGGACAGCCTGGCGCAGAACGCCGAGGCGCTGCAGCCCTCCGCGTTCTCCGTATGCGCCATGCCGCTGGCTGGCTCCCGAGGCGCCGTCCGCCTGTCCCTCGGCCCCTGGGAACCCCTGCTCCGGCTGCACCACGCGCTGGCCAAGGCAGGGAGCAGCGTCGGTCTGGCCCCGAAGAAGCCGACGTCCGCATTTCGGCCGCACCTGAGCCTCGCGTACAACAACCGCCGGCGCCCCGCCGCGCCCGTTGTGGAGACGGTCTCAGGGCTTCGCGCTCTACCGGCTGTCGAACTCTCCGTGTCCGCCGTCCAGTTGGTGGAACTCCGCCGTCAGGGGCGGACGTACCGCTGGGATGTGCGGAGGAACGTCGCGCTCGGGTAGCCCGCTGGCGTCCAAGGCGAGAACTACGACCACTTCCTTGCCGATCGCGGTCGGCCGGACGGACCACGCGGAGGCCAACTCGCCGACGAGCAGCAGTCCGAGACCACTGCCCTTCAACTCGTCCACCGACTCCTCCGCAGAGCGTGCCCGGACCCCGGAGACATCCCGTCCCGCGTCATGGACGCGCAGTACCGCCACGTTCCGGTAGACCTCCACACACATGCAGTCCGGTCCGCCGGCTGTGTGCCTGAGCGCGTTGCCCACGAGCTCCGAGGCGATCAGAACGGCGTCGTCGACCCGCTCCGGCGCGGCATGTCCATCGAGGAACTCTCGTACGTGTCTGCGCGCGAGGCCCGAAGGCTCGATGCAATCGGCCAGCTTCACCCAAAGACGCCGTACCGGCGTCCGCCTGCAGAGGCGCTCTTCGTCCACCGCGTCCATCGCCGCTTCTCGTTTCCGCTTGGCACTGGACCGATCAGCCTCGCTACGCCTGAGCCGCGGCGGTACGCCGCGGCTCCGCCTCCTCGCGCAACGCCGGACGGCGGACGAACGGCGTGCTGACGGCGTACCGCCGCCGACTGCCCCCGACGAGGCTCTTCGTCGAGGCGCCGGACCCTTGGCGTCTCGGCTCACCTGGCTGGAGGTAACGCGGAATGAGCGGCAGTGCGAGGCAGACCGCACCACACGAGGTGCCCCCGGGCACGCGCCTGGTGTTGTACGCCTGTCTGCCCGCGTCACTCGGTGAGGCCGCCGACCACAGCGTGGCCAGCGCACGGCGGTACGTGGCCAATGCCGGCTGGGAGGCGGTCGAGACGTACGTCGACCGGGCGGCACCGTTCGAGAGCCGCGCCCTGTGCGAGGGCTGGCACAACGCTTTGGCCGCGGTCGAGCAGGGGAAGGCGGCCGGGATCGTCACCCCTCTGCTCGTGATGCTGGGGCATCTGGAGGAGGACAGGGCGAACCTCGTTGCCTGGCAGGCTCGGACCGGGGCGCTGATCACGACGCCGTGGGCGGTCGTCGACGCCGCCGGATCCACGGCCTTGCGACGGTCGGCGGCGTGATGACCACCAAGCGTCAGGGGGTTCTCCGGCAGCTCCTCGGCCAGGTCGGATGGGTGCTGCGACATCCGGCCACGTACGTCGGTCGGTTCGGCTTCGGCACCTTCCAGGTGCTGTTCCTGCCCGTCCTGGTGACCGGCACAACGTTGACCACCCTCTACGCGGGCCAGTTCCGGTAGCCCCGGCCCGTGTCCTCGACCCCCCTCTCCGGATGCTCCGAATCCATGTCCCCCACGGAATCCGGTCTACCGGAGAGGGGCCGCACCCAAGGTGCGAATGCAGAAACCCGGCCCTGCGGCACTCCGTACGCAGGCCGGACAGCACGACGAACCGTTCGGATCCTTCCGACAGAAGAGGAAGTGCGATGACCGCAACCATGCTCAGCCCGATCACGACGGCCACCACCGGGGCGTCCGTTGCGACGGCCGTCCCCGGGGCGCCCGCCGACCCGTTCGATGTCGCCCTGACCATCGTCACGGAGATCGGCGCCGACCTGCTTCCCAAGGCGTGCGGCACCGGTGACGGGTGCGCGGCCTCCTGTGCCTCGTCCTGCGCCAGCGCCGTCTGACGACGGCCCGTGCACGGGGTCGGGGGCGCAGCCGCCCCCGACCCCGCTCGTTCACAGCACTGACGGCGAAGGCATGGGGATGGAAAGCGACGGAAAGCTCTACCAGCACACGGGCGCGGCGCTGCTGCGGGCCGCCGCGATGCCACTGACGAGTCCACCGGGATGGTGGCCTGATCCGTCCGACACGGAGGCGTGTGGCAGGTGGCTGAAGCAGGTGTGGGCCGATGCGCGGTTCGTCGACGCCGTGCGGCAGGCGAGCGGTGATCTCGCATCGCGGGTCGACGCGATCTGCGCTGGGCAGCCGGCACGTTCCAAGCAGGTCCGGCGCGCCGCCATGGCCACCGTCCGCTACTTGTTGCGCGCCACCGGGCGACCGACCCCGTTCGGCCTCTTCGCAGGAGTCACCGCGGCCAGCGTGGGTTCGACGCCGCACGTGAGGTGGGGAGACGCGCACCAGGCCGTGGCGCGAGTGGACACCGAGTGGCTGGATGACGTCATCCTCCGCTTGGAGGCGTGCCCAGTCCTGCTGGAGCGCCTGGATGTCGTCCTGAACAACCTGGCGGCGCGCCGCGGCGGACGCCTGCACGTCCCACATGGCGGACCGATGGGCGCCGCCATCCGGCGCACCAGCGCGGTGCGCGTGATCGAGGATCTGGCACGCCGGCCAGTCCGCTTCGCCGCCCTCGCCGAGCAGTTGGCAGCCTCCTTCCCCCGAACCGAGCCGCAGAGCATCCGCACACTGCTTGGCGCGTTGGTGCGCGAAAAATTCCTGATCACCAGTTTGCGTGCGCCGATGACCGACACCGATCAGCTGTCCCACCTGATCGAGCGGCTGCACGGCGCGGACGCGCGCATGGTGCCGCAGGTCGCGCAGGTTCTGCACGAGCTGGAGGCGGTGCAACGCGCCGTACACGAGCACAATCGGCGCCCGGCGAGCGCGCAAGGGCCAGCTCGGGAGGAACTCACGGGTCGACTACGTCGGCTCTCCGACGCGGGTCGAAGTCCCTTGGCCGTCGACCTGCGGCTGGACGCCGAGGTACGGATCCCCGAGAGCGTCGCGCAGGAGATGGAGAAGGCTGCCTATGCCCTACTGCGGCTCACGCGCCGGCCGGCGGGCCAGGGTGTGTGGAAGGAGTACCAGGTTGCGTTCTGGGAACGGTATGGCACCGGCACGCTCGTGCCGGTGAAGGAGGTCGTCGACCCGGCGTCCGGGCTCGGCTATCCAGCCGAGTACCCCGGCAGCCGCATGACCGCACCGCCCCCGACAGTCTCCGAGCGGGACGAGCGGCTGCTGGCCCTGGCCTGGCAGGCACTGGCTGACGGCAGCAGGGAGATCGTCCTCACCGACGACCTGATCGACCGCCTGGCCGGCGATGCGCCGACCGGGCAGGAGGCACCGCCCCACGTGGAGATGTGCGCGCGCCTGCACGCCGACAGCTTGTCCGCCTTGGAGCGCGGGGACTTCACGCTCACCGTGACACCGGCCCGCGCCGCGGGCACGCTCACCTCCCGGTTCACTCCGGTCGCCACCGGCACGGGACTCGACGAGATCTACCGCCAAGTTCCCACGGGCGTTGAGAACGCGTTGACCGCGCAGCTGTCCTTCCCGCCGCTGTACCCGCATACAGAGAACGTCGCCCGCATCCCCGCTTATCTTCCACACGTGATCCCGTTGGGCGAGCACCGCAGCCCCGACGACACCGCGCCGACGCTCATCGACGTGGACGACCTCGCGGTCACGGCCACGCACATCCGGCTGTACCTGGTCAGCATCTCCCGCCGTCGCTTGGTGGACCCGCAGGTCTTCCACGCCATGGCCCTGGACAAGCAACCCCCGCCCCTGGCCCGATTCCTGGCGCACCTGACCCGCTCCTTCGGCCCTGCCTGGACCAGCTTCGACTGGGGGCCGCACGGCGCACGGCTGCCGTTCCTGCCGCGCGTCCGCTACGGGCGCGTAATCCTCTCGCCCAGTCTCTGGAACCTGACCGCCGACGACCTTCCAAGCCGCGCCGCGGACATGCGGGAGTGGACCGACGCCCTCGGCAGGTGGCGGAAGCGGTGGCACTGCCACGGTGCCGTCGAGCTGCGGGAGGACGACCGGACACGTCGGCTCCAACTCGACGTGCCCGCACACGCCACCGTCCTGCGTGCCCACCTGGACCGGGAAGGCCATGCCGTGCTGCCGGAGGCGCCGGCCGAGGAGACCTACGGCTGGATCGGCGGCCACGTCCACGAGATCGCCCTGCCGATGACCAGCACCCGCCAGCCGATACCCAACCCGCTCTCCGGCTTCCTCCCCGTGCTCACCAACAGCACCCTCGGACCCGTACCAGGGGCGGTGCAGGCACCCTGGCTGAACGCCAAGATCTACAGCCACCCCGAACAGTTCGAGGAGCTGATCGCCACCCACCTCGCGCGGCTCGTGCCCCAACTCCCAGGTACACCCGAGTGGTGGTTCATCCGCTACCGCACCCCGAACGACCTCGACCACCTCCGCTTGCGCATCCGCACCCGGAGCCCCGGACAGTACGCCGCCTGCATTGAGCTCGTCGCTGGATGGGCCGCCGGGCTGCGCCGCGAGGGGCTCAGCAGCAGGCTCGTGTTCGACACGTACACCCCCGAGATCGGCCGTTACGGCCCAGGCGCCGCCCTGCGCTGTGCCGAGGCGGTGTTCACGGCCGACTCGGCCTACGCCCTCGCCGCCTTGCAGGGCCCCGGAGTCGACGGCGTCGGCGGACGTGCGCTGGCCGCGGTCGGCATGGTGGACATCGCCTGCGGCTTGCTCGGCCCCGACGAGGGAATACGGTGGCTGGCGAACCGGCCCGCGCCTCCGGCTCGCGTCGAGCGAGGTGTCAGCGACCAGGCCATCGAACTCGTTCGCCGCACTACGCCTCGTGCCCGAAGCTGGGGCGAAGAGCTCGCCCAGGCGTGGCACCGTCGCGCCGTGGCCCTGGCGCTGTATCGCGAGGGCCTTGCCGAGAGCATGGACCTCGACTCCGTCCTGGAATCCTTGCTGCACATCCACCACAACCGCCTGCGTGGCCTGGACCGGGAGGACGAGAGGATCTGCCGCCGCCTTGCCCGTCAGTCCGCCGTCGCATGGGCCGCCTGGCCGGGGGAGAGCCGCTGATGAACTACGACGCGCCGCCCACACCCACCGGGCCCGGTTGGGGGCAGTCGCTGTACTCCGGCGCGGCGGGAGTCGCCCTGCTGCATGCCGTCAGGGCCCACACCGGCGAAGACGACCGGGACGCGCTCCGGCCGTGGGCCGCCGCCATGCTCAAGGGCCCTATCCAGGCCGCCGCCGAAGCATGCGGTCTGTACGCGGGCGCCCCGGCCGTCGCCTACGTCCTCAGTTTCACGCACACGAACACCGCCACACGCGCCCTGGCGACCCTGGACACACACCTCGCCGACGTCACACGCCACCGCCTCAAGCGGGCGCACGCACGCATCGTTTGCGGAGCGTTGCCCACCCTGGGCGAGTACGACCTCATCAGCGGACTGACCGGGCTGGGTGTGTACCACCTGCACCGCGGCCACAAGACGGAACTTCGGGACGTTCTCGCCTACCTGGTGCGGCTGACGGAACCGATCACCATCGAAGCGCAACGTCTGCCTGGCTGGTGGACGGGAGACAGCCCCGATCTGCGACCGACGCCGCGATGGCCCGGCGGACACGGCAACTTCGGCCTCGCCCACGGCATCACCGGACCGCTGGCGCTGCTGGCCACGGCCCTGCGCCACGGCCACACGGTGCCCGGACAGACGCAAGCCATCACCCGGATCTGCGACTGGCTCGACCGGTGGCGCAACGGCACCGGCTCGCGCGCCTGGTGGCCGGACCTGATCACCCGAGCCGAACACCGACGGAGCGAGCTCCAGCGCCCGGGACCGAGACGCCCGTCCTGGTGCTACGGCACCCCCGGCGTCGCCCGCGCCCAGCAACTCGCCGGCATCGCCCTCGGCGACCGTGACCGGCAGCGCCAAGCCGAGCAAGCCCTGGCCGGATGTCTTGCCGACGACCAGCAGCCCGCCCAGCTCACCGACGCATCCCTTTGCCACGGCTGGGCGGGGCTCATACAGACCGTCTCCCGAGCCGCCGCCGACGCCCTCGACGACGAACTCGCGTCGCATCGAAGCCGCCTGAACGTCCGGCTCAACAAGCACCTGGACCACCACGGACTGCCGGACGGCGCCGGCCTGATGGACGGCACGGCAGGCATCCACCTGGTCCGTCTCACCGACCCCGTCAACACGGCGATCACCGCCCCCTGGGACCGCTGCCTGCTCCTGACAGGGTGACGCCGCGAACCGCATCCGCACACAAGAACAAATGAGAACGATCTACCCCTGCCGTACGCACAGCCGGGCACCTTCCGAAAGGACGCGATGAACACCACCACTGGCGCCTCCCCCGAGGGCCTGCGCAACCGCCTGGTCGACGCCATCCTGAAAGAGGACCTCTCCGGCCTCCGCGACACACGCGTTGAAACCGCTATGCGGACCGTACCCCGCCACGCCTTCCTCCCCGACGCACCCCTCGAGGAGGCGTACGCCAACAAGAGCGTGACGATCAAGGAGAACCCCGACGAGGACGCACTCCCGCTGAGCTGCGCCTCCCAGCCCGACGTCGTGCACTTCATGCTGGTCCAGCTCGCCGCCCGCGAAGGCGACAACGTCTTCGAGATCGGGGCCGGCACCGGCTACAACGCCGCCCTGCTCAAGCACCTCACCAGGAAGTCCGGCCAGGTCACCACCTGCGACATCGACGCCGACGTGACCGCTTACGCCCGCCGGACGCTGGACGCGAACGGATACGAAGACGTTCGCGTCGTCACGAGGGACGGTGCCCTCGGCGCCCCGGAGTTCAGCCCGTACGACCGAATGATCGCCACGGTCGGCATGTGGGACCTTCCCGGAGCCTGGTGGGACCAGCTCGCCGTCGGCGGACGCCTCGTGGTCCCACTGCGGTGGCGCGGGCTCTCCAGGGCCGTGGCCTTCCAACACGAGGAGGTGCGGATGCGGTCCGACTCCGTGAAGATGTGCGGCTTCCTACCGGTGATCGGCCAGGACGGAGAGCGGAACGATTACATCGACGACGACCGGCTCGTCAGGCTCTATTGGGACGAGGACCAGTCCATCGCCCCAGAACTCCTGCGCGACGCCCTCACCCGACCGAAGTCGGTCGTCTGGACCGACGTGACGGTCGGCCCCGTCGAGTCGTTCGACGGCGTCTGGCTGCGGTTGAGCGCCACCGAGCGAGTGACCTGCCGCATCACCGCGAAGCCCGCTGCGGTGGCGGCCGGCCTCCACCGGCCCGCCTCACCTGCCCTGAGCCCCGCCCTCGTCGAGGGGGACTCCATCGCGTACCTCACCCTGGAGCGGACCACCGAAGACCCCGAGACAGAACCCCGGTTCCGGCTGGGAGCCGTCGGCTATGGCCCGGACGGCGCCGATCTCGCCGAGCGGATCTGCGCGCAGATCCGCGCCTGGAGCCCGGCCCGGACCGCCGAACCCGTGGTCACGGCCTACCCCGTGGACACACCGGACAGCGCCCTCCCCGACGGAGCCGTGATCGACCGGCCCTCCGTGCGGCTCGTCATCGCCTACTGATCCTGACGCCGGAGGGCGTGGCCGTTGGCAGGTGCGGCCGTGCCCGCCGAAGCGAGAACAGGGCGGCGGGCACGAGGGTCAGCCCTGCGCGAGGTTCGCCTCACAGTCGGTGCACCGGGCCTGTGCGCGACCTGCGTCGGGGAGATCAAGATCGTGTCATCCGGGTGAGTACGCCACTCCCTCTTCACGAACGTGCCTACGGAACACCTGGGCGCCGACGCCGACGAGCCCGGCGGACACTCACATCCGAGCCCGATGACGATCTTGCCGCCGCACTCGTCGCAGCGCTCCACTTCCACTGGCCTCGTACCACCCTCACGCAGTCCCGGAGTCGACCCGGTAGACGATCTTCCCGTCGAACTCGGCGAACCCAAGCGACTTGTAGAAGGCCCGTGCCCCTGGGTTGTCGCTGTCGGTCATCCATTCCACGCGGCTGCACCCGGGGCGCGCTGCGGCGATGGCACGGAGTTCGTCCATGAGGCGGGCACCGATGCCCTTCCGTCGGAGCGTGCCACGGACGTACAGCTCCTTGAGAAACAGGGAGTGTGAGGAGCCGGCGGCCGGCCAGAGGAACGAGTAGGCGGCGAGTCCGATGATGTCCCCGGTCTCATCCTCGACGAGCAGCGCGGAGGCCAGCGGCGGCGAGCCGAACAGCGCCTCCTCGACCTGGCTGCGGCGTTCCTCCAGTGGCTGGATACCGGTGTCGGTCGCGCCGTAGAACCGCTCGATTTCCTCGATCAGCTCGGCCACGGCCGGGACGTCCCGCTTCTCCGCAGGGCGAATCGTCACGCTCATCGGCGCCTCCTGTCGTTCCTCGGTAGCTTCGGTCGCTGCTGCACTCGTTCGTTCCAACGCGTGATCCCTCGTGGTGGTACGGCACACGCGTCTACGGCGGCGAGGCGGCCTGCGCATACGGGTTCCAGCCGTGCTGCCGCAGGGAGCCCTGGACGTGTCGGATGAGGTACTCCAGGTCCGCGCAGTAGACAGACGGGTTCCGGTAGCCCTGGGCTTCGCTGAAGCGGTGCGGGAGGTAGCCACCGCCGCACACGTCCACGAGTGGGCAGGCGCGGCACTGCTCGGCGAGCGCTTCCTTGCCGTGTTGCCGGTGCAGCAGCTTCGGATGGGACAGGGCTTCGTCGAAGGAGTGGCGGAGGACGTCGAGTCCGAGCCAGGTGGCGCCCTCCTCGACCGACCGCAGGGTGTCCACAGCTTCGATGGAGCCGTCGGACTCGATCACGACGCTCGTCGGCGGGGCCAGACCGAGCGTCTCCACCGAGCCGCGCACGCCAGAGCTGAGGGCCACGATGTCCTCCAGTATCCGGACGCTGTGCCGGTACTCGGGCCGGGCGAGCCAGGCGTCGTACACCGTGCTCATCCATAGTCCGTACTCGGGCACGCTCGGGTCGGTGCGGTGCGGCGGGTCGTCATGGGTCGCGTGCGGCAGGCCGAAGTCGATCACGGGCGGTTCGAACGCGGCCAGGTATTCGTGAACCTCCACGGGGTCGTTGGCCAGGTCCACGACGGCGAGCAGCCCCGCGAACAGGTGTGGCCGCGACCGCAGAAGTTCAATGCCGCGCACGGCGGAGGCGGCGCTCGACCGCCCGGCGTGGGTCAGCCGGTGCCGGTCGTTCGCACGCGGTGGTCCGTCGAGGCTGACGCCCACCGCGACCTCGTACCGTTCGAAGAGGTCCAGCCACGCATCGGACAGAAGAGTCCCGTTGGTCTGGAGCTCGAAGAGGACCCGGGTCCCGGCCGGCGCGGCGTCCCGGACGGCCTCCAGCAGACCGGCCATGTGCCCGACGCCGACGAGAAGGGGCTCCCCGCCGTGCAGTACGACGTGGATAGTCCGAAGGCGGTGTGCGGAGGCGTGCTCACCGATCCGCCGGGCCGCAGCCCGGGCCACAGCGAAGTCCATTCGGGCGGGCAGGCGCCGCGCCGCCTGGTCCTTGGAGTTGAAGACGAAGCAGTAGTCGCAGTCGATGTTGCAGCGGTTGGCGACCTTCAGGATGAACGTCCGGAAAGGAAGGGGGCCTTCGGGTTCTGTCATCGAGCGGATGTGCTCACAGCGGCCAGGGCCAGATGAGCGAGGCCGCGTGGGCACCGTCGCCGACCCGGCTCGTCGCGCCCTCCTCTGCCTCCAGCCGTTGCCGGACGCGGGCGGCCACGCGGTCCAGGACGGCAGTGCCGGCCACCGTCGGCTCCGTGGACGCCGGGCCGGCGGGCGTGATGGTGCGTGGCTCGGTGACGGACGTGGGTGACCGCATTCAACGCTCCTCGTGAGGTACGTACCCAAAGCGACACGGTGCGACGGGGCTGAAGCGACAGATCGGCCGAAAACGTAGCATCCTCAACCACCCTTCTGGGACAGGAAATTCGGCCACATGGTCGGCGTCAGCCGGACCGCTGCACCAGCAATCGTTCGATGTCGTCCACGGACGCGCTCACTCCCAACCGCCGGTACACAGTCACGGCGGCTCGCAGCGAGTCCACGCCGTGACCAGGCCCGTCAACCGTCCAGTCACAGCGGCCGATGCCCTCCAGTGCCCGCGCCTCCTCCAGCGGGCAGCGGATGTCCCGCGCGAGCGTGAGCGCCTGACCAAAGTGCCGGCAGGCGGCTGCCGGTTCATCGGAGGTGAACAGCAGCATCCCCCAGTGATTCAGTGCCTCCGCCTCGCCGCACCGGTCGCCCAGGCCCCGCAGGATCTCCAAACCGCGCTGGAACGCGTCGATCGCACCGTCGCGCTCACCGACGATGCCGCGCGCCACGCCAAGCTCGCTCAGCGAGGCGGCCTCACCCCCGCGGCTGCCGAGCTCGCGATAGGCACCCAGGGCCTCCTCCAGAAGTCGGATCGCCTCTGCCGCATCCCCGGTCACACGCTCCACGACGCCAAGGTGACGGACGCTGTTCGCGCAGCCGAACCGTTCACCGCGCTCAGTGAAGTGCGCCAGGGCCTGGCTGTGTGCCGTCCGTGCTGCCTCGATGTCTCCGGTCAGCCGTCGGACGACGCCCAACTCGTTCAGCGCGTAAGCCTGGTGCACACGGTCGTCCAGCTCCAGGTAGTTGTCGAACGCTTCCTGGTGATGCCGCACGGCCAGGTCGTACGCGCCCATGAGGCAGTGCACGACGCCCAGGTCCCGCAGGGAGTTCGCCTCCCCGTATCGGTCACCGAGTTCTCGGTAGATCGCCAGGGCCTCGCTCTGGGCCTCCACCGCGGCGTCGAACCGGCTCATCTGCCGGTGTGTCATGCCGAGATCCGCGAGCGCGTTCGCCTGCCCGATCCGGTACCCCAGCTCTCGATAGAGGGCGAGGGCCTCGGTCTGGGCGCGGGCCGCGTCCTCGTTGTCTGCGGTCAGGTACCAGACGATGCCGAGCTGATTCAGTGCCTCAGCCTTGCCGCGCCGGTCGTCGACCGCTTCGTACGCCGTCACGGCGTCATTCAGTGCCTCGATCGCCTGTGGGTAGGCAGCCATGAAGCGGCGTACGACACCCAGCTCGGCGAGAGCGTCGCCCCGCGCCCGCTGGTCGCCGGTATGGAGGGCGGCCTCGGCGGCGGTCCGATGGAGCGCGACGGCCTGGTCCCAGGGGCCGGCCTGGCGCAGGAAGGGCGCCATGGCCGCGGCGAGCCTGACCACGAGGTCGTACAGGGCGAGGCCGTTCGCCCGCCGGACGCAGGCCAGGATGTTGGCCCGCTCGGTCTCCAACCAGCTCAGGGCATCCGCCCGCGACTCCAGGACCGGGGTCTCCACCCGCGAGGCGCCGTCCGGCGCCGGTGGCACCGCAGCTCCGCTGCGCACGATGTGCTCGTTCGCGACGGCGAGAGCGGCCAGGTAGTAGGTGCACACACGCTGGACGGCCTGTGCGTGGTCCATGCTGTCCCCCTCGGCGGCGAGACCGCGAGCGTAGTCCCGCAGGAGATCATGCAGCCGGTAGCGACTCCCCGGTTGTTCGTCGATCAGGTGGTCGTCGTAGAGCGCCTCGAGGTGCAGACGGGCCGCTACGACCGAGACTTCACCCAGAGCCGCACCGACGTGCGGGTCGAGATCGGTGCCGGGGAAGAACCCGAGCCGCCGGAAGAAGCGCTGCCGCTCCGGCGCGAGATCCCGATAGGAGAGATCGAACGTCGCGGTGACGGCGCGTTCCCCGGCGCGCAGCTCTCCCAGGCGGTCCCGCGCCGCCACCAGTCGCCCGCGCAGGTCCTCGGCGGTCCAGGACGGATGGTGCCGCAGCCGTGCCGCGAGAAGCGACACCCCCAGAGGCAGACACCCGCACAGCCGCACCAACGCGTCCACCACATCCCGGTCGAACGCATCGGCCGGCCGCCCACTGAGCCGTACGAAGAGGTCGACAGCGTGATCCGGCGGCAGTGCGTCCACCGGCATGACCACCTCCTCGTTCGCCACCAGCCGCTTGCGGCTTGTCACCAACACCAGGCACCCGCTCCCACCGGGGAGCAGCGGCTCCAGCTGCCGGTAACTGGCCGCGTTGTCGAGAATCAGCAGCGCCTTCTTGTCCGCGAGACTGCTCCGCCACATGGCGGCCCGAGCCTCCGTAACCGCTCCGACGTCATCACCGACGGGAATCTGCTGCGTCGGCACGCCGGCGGCCGCGAGAAGCGAGGCGAGCGCCTCGCCAGCCTGCACCGGAGTACGCCCCGGCGTGTGCCCGTTGAGGTTCACGAAGAGCTGTCCGTCGGGGAACCGCTCGGAGAGCAGGTGGCCGGCGTGCACGGCGAAGGTGGTCTTCCCGACGCCGGGCATGCCGTCGATCACGTGGACGGGCAGCCCCTCGCCACTCTCCTGTGAGGCCCGCACCGAGCCCACCAGCCGCTCCAGCTCCGCGGCACGGTCGGTGAACGCGGCGGTGTCGCGCGGCAACGAACGCAGCACCTGGGCGGCCCCTGGCCCTGCTCCATCCTCCCGCCGGCCCGGAGGGGTGGGAGGCCGCGTCTCGGAGAGCCCGGCGAGCAGGGCCGTCAGCCCCGCCATCGTCACGCCCAACACGACGAACGATAACCAGGCGTGCTCCTGTAACCACCCCAGCCAGCCCGGCCACCGCGACTCATCGGACACAGCGTTCGTGACAAGCCCGACCAGCATGGTGGTCACAGCGCCGCCTCCGGCGACGACGGCGATCGCGAGTCCGCGCCGGAGTCTCATGCGGAGGCCCCAGCAGCCGAGGGAGCGGCCGATTCCCCCCTGGTGCCGCTGATGAGACACCATGCACTGCCAACCGACCTGGTCACGAAGACAACCCCCGAGTAGAACGCCCCAACTTCCCTAACGGAACAATCCTCGTAGACCTTGGTCAAGGTCGCGTCTAAGCCACGAGGTGCGCCAGCTGCCGCAAGGCGCGCTGGCCCACGGCCACCGCACCATCTTCAGAAGTCCGTGCAACCTCTGATGATCAACGGTGGCTGCTTCCCTATCGGCCCCGGCCACGAACTGGTCAATCGGCTCGGGGCCTACTCGGCATCGCAGGTCGTGGCCTCGGATCCAGTCGGTTCGGTAGATCTCGTGCCAGTACTCTCGCTCTTCTCGCCCGCCTCGATGGGGGCGTAGCGCCGCCGTTGCAGCTCATCGCGTTCAACATCCGGGATCGTCATCGACTCGGCAAGCACGGCGGCGAGCGCGCCCACTTGAGGGTTCTTGATGTCAGCGTGGAAGAGCCACCGGATGTTCTCGTCCCGCGTGATGAGGTCGATCGCCAAGCGCGCGTTTCCGTCCTGCGCGGTCGCTGCTCGGACGTATCGCACTCGGTCGACCGGGATGTCCCGGCGGATCTCGGCCTGCTCGAGGAACGCGTTCGCCCTGGCCGTGATGATGCGGCGATCCGTGACGGCGACCAGTGTCCCCGCCGCGGCCCTGTCCCGCGCTGCCGCCAACTTCTCCTTCGCTCCGCCGATGATCGCAGAAAGGGGACCGAGTGCATCGAGCTGATCGGGGAAGCCGAGGACGCGCAGGGTCTCACCGTCCTCGAGGAGCCATCGCAGGATGCGAAGGTACGGCTCGTGATCCAGCGATTCGGGTGCGCAGACGACGCTCGGAGCCTCGAGCGGAGGGGGCGGCGGACGGAGAGCGTCGGCAAGGGGCTCGATCGCCTCCAGGAGACGGGCGGAGGCTTCGCGGGCCGCCTTCACCTCCTTCCGCTTCCCCGGCAGCGGCCATGCGTCGGGTCCGGGAAGCACGGCGGTGATCCGCAGCTCCCGCGTCAGTGCGCCCACGAGGGCCGCCGACTCGGCAAGAGCGGAGTCGAACTCCGCGCGGGTGTCGCGCGCGATGACCTCGGCGTACTGCCCCTCGGCAGCGTCTTCGCGTCCAGCGGCTCTCGCCCGCGCGGCGCGCAGCGCGTGGTACCCGGTCCATGCCTTGAGGGAGGACAGGAGGGCGTGGGCGTCGAAGGCGATCGGCTCGGCGTTCGTCCGCAGATACTCACGGTGGCTGCGCGCGTCAACCCGACCGATCTGCCGGACGTGGTCGCGGACGTTCCCCTGGTAGAGCTCAAGCTGCTTCTGCAGCAGCGCTCCACTGCCCGCGACGTCCTCCCACAGGGACGTCGGGACCGACTCGATCTCCCGCGCCTGGTCGACCGCGCGATCGATGGCGGCGACGAGCCCCGTCAGCTCGGCCCACTGATCCCTGCGGATGGCGGTGAGGACCTGACTGGTCACCGCGAGGTTGGTGCTCACGAGGCCCGAGACCTCACTCAGCATCATCTGAAGGCCGACCATGGCCAGTGCCGGCCCGATCGAGGCCGCGGTCTGCGCCTTGCTCACCGCCTTCACGGGGTAGAAGCGAGTCTGATGCAGGATGCGGCCGGGAACCATCACCGCTCCGAGGTACCCGCCGTCCTTGACGGCGAGCGTCGCACCGCTGTTCAGCAGGGCCTGTGCCGTGCCGCCGATCCTGTAGAGACCCTGCACGCCGGCGAACGCGTTTCCGAGGTTGCCGACCACGGTCGCCGCGTTCCCGACCGAGGCGAGCACCGCCGAGATCTGCTTGCGGTCGGCGGCCGGCACGATCCCGAAGTCGATCAGATCGGGCTTCAGCTCCGGCGGAACCTCACCAGCGACGACGGCCACCCCTGGGAGCACCTCCACCAGGACCGTCGACGCCGTCGTCGAGTCGGTGTGCGAGTCGGAGTCGGTGTCCGAGTCGGACATCGGATCGTCCACGACAGGTGAGTCGGCGGTACCGCCCCGGCCGTTCTCCTCAGGCTCGGCGATCTCCATCGAGTCCGAAGGGTCCTGCATGCGATCTCCTCCCCCGCAGGCGCGCGCAGCGGCCGGACGTCATCGACGCCGACTGCCGAAGTCTACGGCTCGATGCCTGCGGTTCAGCCCGGATCCGCCGGGCTGAACCGCACCGGCCGGTGCCGGCTGAGCTCTCCAGGGCTCCGCCCCGGACGAGTGGATCAGCGCAGTCCGGCGAAGAGATCGTTCTCGGGTACGGCCGCGCCGGTGGCGTCCTGGACGCGCACGAAGGTCTCCATGCCCATCACCTCACCGAACCTCTCCTTGCCCATCCTGAGGAAGAAGATGTTCTCGCCCTGGCTGGCGTGCGCGGCCAGCGAGTCGAACTTCTGACCGCTGAACGCGGTGGTGTCCACCCACGTGGTGATCTCATCGTCGGGGAGGCCGATCTCGGCCATCGCGGCGGCCTCGGCAGGATCCGGCTCCGGCATGTCCTCCTGAAACTCGCGCATGATCTCCCCGAACCGCTGCATCATCGAGCGGGGCGCCGTGGTCCAGTACACCTTCGGTGTCAGCGCGGTCATCTCCAGCGCCGCCATCGTGATGCGGTGGGCCTGGATGTGGTCGGGGTGGCCGTAGAAGCCGTTCTCGTCGTAGGTGACGACCACGTCAGGTCGGTAGTGCCGCATGAGTTCCGCGAGTCGGGCCGCGCCTTCCTGAACGGGGGTCTGCCAGAAGGATCCGGGGGCGTCGTTGCTCGGCCAGCCCATCATCCCGGAGTCGGCATAGTCCAGCATCTCCAGATCGCTGACCTTCAGGACGTCACAGCTCGCCTTGAGTTCTTGACGGCGCATCAAGGCGACGGCCGCCGGATCGTGCCCGGGATCGCCCGGCTTGACACCCTCCGGTCCGTCACCGCAACCGCCGTCGGTACACGTGACGAGAACCGTGCGGATGCCTTCCGCCGCGTACCGCGCGAGGACCCCTCCGGTTCCGGTGGCCTCGTCGTCGGGGTGGGCGTGTACTGCCATGAGCGTCAAGGGCCGGTCAGTCATCAAACAGTCCTCCTGCAGAAGTACATCTTGGTCCGAGCGCGCGGCGGGCGTGCCGCGATCCCGGGGCTCGGATCCTGTCGGGGCGGACAACCTTGTGGTCTCCGAGTTCCCCGCCCGTGCGGCGCCGGCCCCTCGGTCGATGCAACAGTGACGGCCGGACCCGCTGTTCCCGGCGCGGCTGCACGTCTCAGCGCCAGGTCTGATCTGGCAGCACGGAGGGGCGGCTCACTGTCGTCCACCGCAGCTGGCAGCCCCTGCCCCGGAGGATCCGCTGTTACACGGCTCAGGATCCGCCCCCTCCGACTCGAGCTGCGGCGCCTCCCGGGCGCTCGCGCTCGGGGAGGGGGCCGGACCTCGGGTGTCCACGGTTGCCGTTCTCCCTCGTGGCTGCTCATCGATGGCGATGTGATTACTGTCCGAATTCTTGGCATTTGCCAAGAAAAGGGAGAAAATTGGCGGTGACTGCAAAGAGGGTGACCAGGTGAGGACCGGAAGCGACGACGCTGCCCTTGCGAGGGCCCTCGAAAGGCTGCTGTCGGACAAGCCGGCCGGGAAGGACATCCGTACTCCCGTCCTGGCTTCCTGGCAGCGGTGCAGGTCAGCGGGCCTGATCACGGACCACCCTCTGGAACTGCCCTTCAGCGACGACCTGGAAAGCGCGAGGAGTCTCGCCGAAGCCGCCCGCCCGGTGCTCGCGAGACTCGAAGCCCAGGTGTCGGGGACTCGGGCGAGCGTGCTGCTCAGCGACGGCAGGGCCCGGCTGGTCGACCGCAGGGTCGGTGAGCCGGGGCTGAACCGTGAGCTGGACGCCCTGCAGCTCGCGCCCGGTTTCACGGTGTCCGAGGATCACATCGGCACGAACGGCATCGGCACCACGCTCGCGACCCGCCGACCCGTCTTCATACTCGGCCGCGAGCACTTCACCGACTCCTGGAGCAGCCTCGCCTGCGCCGGCGCTCCCATCCGGGACCCCCTGAGCGGGCAGGTCATCGGCGTGCTCGACGTGAGCTGCCTGAGCGCCCACGCCGACCCCTCCATGATGACGGCGGCACGCAGGGCGGCCCGAAGCATCGAGGAGCAGTTGCTCGACCAGGCCACGTCCCGCGAGCAGGCCCTGCTCCGCTCGTTCCAGGCGGCCCGCCGGCGGTCGGTGACCGGTGCACCGGACGGGGACGACATCCCGGCCTGGCACCTGCTCCACCCCCATGACCGGCGCGTCCTGGAGGAGAGCGCCACCGCGCTGATCGCGTCCGGGCGGGCCGGTCTGCTCGACGTGGAGCTCGGGCACGGCCGCACCGCCGTGCTCCTCAGCCACCCGATACAGATGCCTTCGGGCATCGCGGGATTCGCCGTCGAGGCGCTGCTTCCCGGGGGTGTGCTGCACCGCCTTCCCCCGACGGCCGCCGACGTTCCCCCGGTCTCCGCACCGCCCGCCTCCGGCCCTCGGCTCATCCCGCCCCGGACGGCCGGTCCCCACGATGCGGTCCCGGCCGTGCCGGGCCCCCCGGCCGGGCCGGGCCCCCCGGCCGGGCCGCACTCCGGGCCGCACTCCGGGCCGCACTCCGAGGCGCCCGACAGATGGCTGCTCGCCGTCGGCGAGCCCGGCGTCAGCAGGCTCGCTCTGCGGGCCCGGCAGCGTCTGGGCCTGCTCTACGACGCCGTCGGCCGCGTCGGCACCACATTGGACGTGGCCCGGACGGCCGAGGAGCTGACCGAGGTGGTCGTCCCCCGGTTCGCCGACTTCGCCGCCGTCGACCTGCCGGAGGCCGTACTGCTCGGGGAGGAGCCGGTCCGGATGAGCGGTGCGATGCGCCGGGTCGCGCTCGCAGGAGTCCGCCGGATCTCCCACCTGTACGCGGCCGGCGACGTGATCACCTTCGCCGCGTCGTCCCCGCAGGCGAGGTCGCTGGCCGACGGGGAACCGGTCCTGGAAGCGGAACTGGACAAGGCCGTCGGCTGGATGGCCCACGACCCGGCCCACGCCCGGGAGGTCCTCGATGCCGGAGTGCGCTCACTCATCACAGTGCCTCTGCGCGCCCGCGGCACGATCCAGGGCGTCGTCAGTTTCTACCGCTCGCGACGCGAGGAGCCCTTCGAGGAGGACGACCTGGCGCTCGCCGAGGAGCTGGTCGGCCGCGCTGCGCTGTCCATCGACAACGCCCGCCGCTTCACCCGCGAGCACGCCCTGGCCCTGACCCTGCAGCGCAGCCTGCTGCCGCGGGGCCTTCCGGCGCAGCACGCCGTGACAGCGGCCCACTGCTACCTGCCCGCACGATCCGGGGTCGGAGGCGACTGGTTCGACGTCATCCCGCTCTCCGGGGCGCGCGTGGCACTGGTCGTCGGCGACGTCGTGGGCCACGGCCTGCACGCCGCCGCCACCATGGGCCGGCTGCGCACCGCCGTCCAGAACTTCTCCGCTCTGGACCTGGCCGTGGATGAGGTCCTCACCCAGCTCGACGACCTGGTCGGCGGCCTCGACATGGATCAGGAGGAGGAGGCGGCGGAGGTCGGTGAGGAGATCGTCGGCGCCAGTTGCCTGTACGCCGTCTACGATCCGGCCGCGCGACGGTGCACCCTGGCCTGTGCGGGGCATCCGCCACTCGCGCTGGTGCTGCCCGACGGCACGGTGGAGTACCCCGACGTGCCCACCGGTCCGCCGCTCGGTGTGGGCGGCCAGCCCTTCGAGACCGCCGAGATCGACGTGCCCGAGGGCAGCATGCTGGTCCTCTACACGGACGGGCTGATCGAGCACCTCGGCCACCGGGACTTCGACCTCGGCCTGGAGCGGCTGCGGCACGAACTCGCCCGTCCGGGCCGGACCCCGGAGCGGACCTGCCGGGCGCTGCGGGCGCTGTTGCCCGAACACCCCAGCGACGACGTCGCCCTGCTGGTCGCCCGCACCCGGGCCCTGGACGCCCGTCAGATCGCCACCTGGGAGCTGCCGGCCGACCCCGCGGCCGTCTCCCGGGTCCGCGCGGACGTCACGGCGCAACTCGCGGAGTGGTCTCTGGAAGACCTGGCATGCACCACCGAACTGATAGTCAGCGAGCTGGTCACCAACGCGGTCCGCTACGGCGGCGAACCCATCCTGCTGCGCCTGCTGTGTGACCGGACGCTGATCTGCGAGGTGTCCGACGGCAGCAGCACCTCCCCGCATCTGCGCCGCGCCCTCACCAGCGACGAGGGCGGCCGCGGTCTGTTCCTGGTGGCCCAGCTCTCGCAGCGCTGGGGGACGCGCTACTCGCCGAAGGGCAAGGTCATCTGGGCCGAGCAGCCGCTCCCGCGGCCGTGAGCGGCCGTGAGCGGCCGTACGGAGACATCGGCCCGAGCATGGACGTCGCCGGTGGCTTCCGCCCCCTCCCCGAACGCAGCGCCGTCGCCGCCGTCTCGGACGGTGCTGCATCTCGCGGCGTACCTCACCTCCGCCGACCCCGCTGTCTCCCTGCTGGGCATCGACCTGAACGGTCGCGGAAGCCGCTGAGCGGGTGAATCCTTCGTCAGCGGGCGTCCGTCTCGGGCTCCGGACGCGGGAGTTCGTCGAGGTCGAGAGTGAAGGTGCGACCGTCGGCCAGGGGGATGGGGAGCTTGCCCGTGCCGTATTCGTGGGTGTGCGCCGCGATGTAACCGGTCGCCGTCGGCTGGGTGCGGAGGACGACTTCCCGAGCGTAGGGGTCCACGACCAGGTAGACGGGGGTGCCGTAGCGCCCGTACTTGGCGGTGCTCTTACATTGCACTCAATGGTCGATGCGGTAGCGGTGTTCCGGGCGGCCGGTGGTGCCGTAGCGGAGCTCCAGGAGGACCGTTCCCTCCTTGGCCAGGTAGGACAGGTACCGCTGGGCCGTGGCGCGGGAGACGCCGGTCTTCTCGGCGGTCTCGGCGGCCGACAGGGCCGTGCCGGCGGCGCGCAGGGCGCGGTGGATCGTGGAGAGCGTGGGCGCGGAGTGCCCCTTGGCCGGGGAGCGGGGGACGGTGGGCGGTCGGGCTGCGCTGAACAGGGCGTCCACGTCGGCCTGGTCTGCGTCGGCGGCCCGGCTGAGCGCGTCCACGCGGTCGTGGAGCTGGCGGTAGGAGGCGAGCCGTTCGGCGAGGTCGGCGGAGCCGAACGGCTTCACCACGTAGCCGACGGCGCCGAACTTCATCGCCGCGCGCACGGAGGATATGTCGTGGTCGGCGGTGATCATGAGGGCGTCGGGGCGGGACGCGCCCTGGTCCTGGCTGAGCAGGCGCAGGATGTCGAGTCCGCTTCCGTCGGGCAGGAAGACGTCGAGCAGCAGCAGGTCGGGGCGCAGTGTGCGCACCGCCGTCAGTGCCTCGGCCACGGTCGCCGCCGTGCCGACCACGTCGAAGCCCTCGACCCGCCGCACGTAGCGGCTGTGGATCTGGCCGACCCGGAAGTCGTCGTCCACCACCAGGGTCCGGATCATCGTCCCTCACCTCCCATCGGCAGCGCCGTCGTATAGCGGGCGCCCCGGGGCGCCGGTGCGGTGTCCTGCGGCGGCCGTGCGGCCGTGGAGACCGCGCCCGGGCCTCCGCCGGCCGGCCTGTCCGGATCCGGTGTGCCTCGTGACGGGCCGGCCCCGCGCCGTACCCGTGGTGGCGCGATTGTGCCTGACGGCCGGAACGCTGCCTACCCCCTGTCCGGTGAGCAGAACGAGCAGAAGACGGGATTACGCAACTTTCGCGAGATACCTCGGAAACAGCGACGTAACGGACGGCTGCCCCTAGCGTCTGCCTGGCCTCGGCCACCGAGGAGCTCCGACGAACCCGAGGAACCCGAGGAACCCCGAAGAGCTCCGAGGCACTCCGAGGACCTCCGAGAAAGGGAAGGAGACGGCCCCCATGGCTTCGCGAAACGATGTCGCGGCCAGCCCGGTCTCCGGTGCGGCGGAGCACGCCGACGCACGCATCGAGATCTCCGGGCTCACCAAGCGATTCCTGACTCCTGCGGGTGAGGTGTTCACGGCACTGCAAGGTGTGTCGTTCACCGTGGAACCGGGACAGTTCTGCGCCGTGGTGGGTCCCACCGGCTGCGGCAAGTCCACGACGCTGAGCATGGTGTCGGGGCTCGACCGGCCCAGCGAGGGCTCGGTCAGGGTCGGCGGCCGCGAGGTGGACGGCATCACCGACGGCGTCAGCTTCATGTTCCAGGCCGACGCGCTGCTGCCCTGGAAGACCGTCCTCGGCAACGTGCTGATGGGGCCCGTGTTCCGCGGGGTGCCCAAGCAGCAGGCGCTCACCCGGGCACGGGACTGGCTGCGCCGCGTCGGTCTCGCCGGGTTCGAGGACCGCTACCCGCACCAGTTGTCCGGCGGTATGCGCAAGCGCGTGGCGATGGCGGCGGCGCTGATCAACGAACCCAGGATCCTGATCATGGACGAGCCGTTCGGCGCCCTGGACGTGCAGACCAAGGCGATCATGTCGACCGAGCTGCTGGACCTGTGGGAGCAGATACGCCCCTCCGTCGTCTTCATCACCCACGACCTGGACGAGGCCGTGGCGCTGGCCGACCGGGTGGTCGTGATGACGTCCAGCCCCGGGTCGGTCAAGGAGGTCTTCGACATCGACCTGCCCCGTCCCCGCGGCTCCGTCCAGGAGATCCGTTTCCAGCCCCGGTTCATCGAACTCCAGCACCAGATCTGGGACACGCTGCGCGAAGAGGTGGAGCGCGCCTACGCGAGCACCGCAGGAGGCAAGGCATGAGTACGACGTCCACCACTCCCGTCCCCGCCGCCGCCGACGACGGCACGAAGGACTCGCCCGCGGCGGCCGCCCGGGGCGCCGCCCGGCGGCGGGTGGCCCGGGTCTGGGCGGGCCGCGTCGGCCTGGCGGTCTTCGTGATCGGCGGCTGGCAGGCGTTCACCACCTGGGGGCTCGTCGACCCGTTCTTCTTCGGGCAGCCCTCGGGCATCGCGAGGCGCCTGGTCGAACTCTTCCGGGACGGCACGAGTTTCGGGTCCTTCTACTCGAACATCTGGACCACGATCCAGGAGGCGCTGCTCGGCTTCGTCGTGGGCTCCCTCACCGGAGTGGTCTTCGGTGTCGCGCTCGGCCAGAGCCGCTACCTCGCCGACGTGCTGGGCCCGTACATCAAGATGGTCAACGCGATCCCGCGCATCGTCCTCGGCTCGATCTTCATCGTCGCCTTCGGTATCGGCGTGACCCCGAAGATCCTGCTCGCCGCGGTGCTGGTGTTCTTCATCGTCTTCTTCAACGCCTTCCAGGGCGTCCGCGAGGTCGACCGCAACATCCTCGCCAACGCCCGGGTGCTCGGCGCCTCCCAGCTCCAGATCATCCGGCACGTCGTCGTGCCCTCCGCGCTCACCTGGATCATCGCCAGCCTGCACAGCGCCTTCGGCTTCGCCATCGTCGGCGCGCTCGTCGGGGAGGTGCTCGGCGCGCAGAGCGGACTGGGCCTGGTGATCAAGACCGCGCAGAACAACTTCGACCCCAACGGCGTGTTCGCCACGATGCTCGTCATCTCGGTGATCGTGCTCGGTGCGGAGTGGCTGATCGGCAAGCTCGAACGGCGGCTCCTGTCCTGGCGTCCGCCGTCCCACTCGGAGGCCGCCGGCCTCTGAGCCGCACCGCCCCCATCCCCGCGGCCGTCTCCGCCCCACGGCTCAACCCCATAGCCGCTCAGCCCAGCGGCCCACTGCCCCGCGGCCCGCTGTCCACCCCCCTCGCGCCTCCTCGCGCCCCCTCGCACCCTCCCCTGCTCGCCCCCTCCTCCGCGCGCGCCCACCGAGCCGGACCCGAGTCGGACCCGAGCAAGACCCGAAAGGAATGAGCCGCCATGCTCAAGAGAGCACTCACCGCATCGATCGCCACCGTTCTGACCCTCGGCGCGGCCACCGCGTGTTCCAGCGGTTCCGCGGACACCGGTTCGGGCGGCTCCGGCGGGACGCCGACCGTCAAGCTGATGGTCGGCGGCATCGACAAGCAGATCTACCTGCCCTACCAGCTCGCCGAGAGCCTCGGCTTCTACAAGAAGTACGGCGTCAAGGTCGAGCTCAGCAACGAGGCGAACGGCGGTGTGGGCGCCGACACCGCGATGGCCTCGGGGCAGGTCGACATGGCGGGGGCGTGGTACGTGCACGCCATCGACTTCGTGGCCAAGGGCAAGGGCGTCGAGTCGATCGTCCAGTTGTCCGGAGCGCCGGGCGAGCGGGAGATGTGCTCGACCGAGAGCGGCGTGAAGTCGCCCGCCGACTTCAAGGGAAAGACGCTGGGCGTCACCGACATCGGCTCGGGCACGGACACCCTGACCAAGTTCATGGCCGGGCAGAACGGCGTCAAGGACGACCAGTTCCACCGCATCGCGGTCGGCGCGGGCTCCACCGCGATCGCCGCGCTGCAGAACGGCAAGGCCGACTGCGTCATCACGACGCAGCCGACCGTCTCCGCGATCGAGAAGAAGGGGGTCGGCGCCTCCGCCATCAACCTGGCCAGCACCGACGGCGCCAAGGAGACGCTGGGCGGCGCCTGGCCGGCGGCGAGCGTCCTGGCCCGCACCGACTGGGTGAACTCGCACAAGGACACCGTGCAGAAGGTCGTCGACGCCCTCGTGGCCACGATGCACTGGATGGACTCGCACAGCGCGGCCGACATAGCGAACAAGCTGCCGGCGTCGTTCACGGAGAACGAACTGGTGACCAAGGACGATTACATCAAGGCGCTGGAGGAGGACAAGGGCCAGTTCCTGCCGGACGGGATCATGCCGGCCGGCGGTCCGAAGACCGTGCTGGCGACCGAGGTGATGGTCGGCAAGGCGACCTCGTCGCTGGACCTCGGCAAGACGTTCACCAACGAGTTCACCCTGGCGGCCAACAAGAAGCTCGGCTTCACCCCCAAGACGACCCCGGCCGGGTCCGACGGCTGAGGCCCAGGCGGCTGAGGCTCCAGCGGCTCGGGCTCCGCGGCTCGGGCTCCGGCGGCTCGGGCTCCGGCGGCTGAAGCTGCCACCGCCGAGGCTTCCGGCGGCCGAGAGCCTGCGCCTACGAGGCCTCCCGGGCGACCCCCCGCCCGGGAGGCCTCTGCCGCGTGCGCGGTCGTCGGCCGCGTGCGCCGTCGTCGGCCACCGCCGGTGGGCGGCGGTGGGCAGCGGTGGGCAGCGGTTCGGTGCGGCTCACCGGCGCTGGGTGTGGCACCAGGCGACTATCTCGGCACGGGAGGTGAAGCCGAGCTTGGTGAGGAGATGCGCCACGTGCGTCTCGGCGGTCCGGCGGGAGATGACGAGCCGGGTGGCTATCTCCTTGTTGCTCAGTCCCTGTGCGATCAGTGCCGCCACCTCGCGCTCGCGTCTCGTGGGGGTGTCCGCGCCCCTCGGCCGGGTCTCGGCGGTCGAGACCGGCGGTGCGGGTGCCCGCTCACCGAGGGCGTAGGCGCAGGACTCCTCGAACGACATCGCCTCACCCGAGGCGAGGGCCTCGGTGAACACCGCTTCGCCCAGCGCACGGCGCGCCTGCGCCTGGCAGTGCTCGTGGCTCGCGATGTCGGGGGAGGCCCAGTAGTTGACCGAGGTCTGCATGTGGTGCAGCAGGGACTTGGCCGCGCCCAGCAGCCGTGCCGCCCGCCCGTGATCGCCCTCCTGGCCGGCGCTCCACGCCAGTACGTCGAGGCAGGAGGCGCATCCCGACCGGTCGCCGAAGGTGCGGGCCGCTTCCAGTCCTTCCCTCAGCAGGGCCGTCGCCCGGCGTGTGTCGCCCTGCCGGAGCAGCTCCCGGCTCATGAACCGCAGCACGTAGCACTTGACCCAGCTGCTGTGTTCCTTCCTGCACAGGGCCAGTGCTTCCTCGCCGATGGTGAGTGAGCGCCGGTCGCCCAGGAGACTCAGGTTCCCGCCCAGAGCCACCAGGGCAACCAAGACGCCCTTGGGGTCGTCCAGTTCCCTCTGCCTCCGGAGGGCTTCGTCGGCGAGGGCGAGTCCGTCGGTCACGTCGTCCAGCATGGTGGCCATGGCGGTCCACAGGGCGTTCCAGGCGAGAGCGGATCGGTCGTCCAGTCGTGCGGCCACCTCTCTGCCCTCGGCGAGTCTGCGGAGGGACTCGTTCTGTTCGCCCTGCAGCACGGCGAACAGGCCGCTGATCCAGAGTGCCTTGGCGCGTTCCGGGCTGTCCTCGCCCTCCAGGGCGAGTGCTTGGGAGAGCCAGCCGCGGGCTTCGGTGAAACCGCCGACGGAGAGCCAGAAGGGCCACAGCGCTCCGGCCATGCCCAGCGCGGTGCGTGCCTGGCCGGGGGTGTCCAGGCAGTACTGCAGTGCCGCGCGGTTGTTTCCCCGCTCCGTGCCCATGCGGGCCAGCCAGTTCAGTTGGCGGGAGTCGCGCCAGTCCCACTCCCCCTGTTCGGCGAGCCGCCGATACCAGTCGAGGTGCCGGCGCCGCAGTGCGTCGTCCCGGCCGTCCGCGGCCAGTCGCTCCCGGCCGTAGACGAGCAGTGTCTCCAGCAGCCGGTAGCGCATCCGGGGCGCGCCGTCCTCGCTGACCAGCACCGACTTGTCCACCAGGGCGGTGATCAGGCCGAGGACGTCCGAGGGTTCGATGCCGTCCCCGGTGCAGACCTCTTCGACCGCCTCCAGGTCGAACCCGCCGCGGAACACGGACAGGCGTGCCCACAGCGACTGCTCCTGCTCGGAGCACATCCGGTAGCTCCAGTCGACCGCGGCCCGCAGGGTGCGGTGCCGTGGTGGCACGGCTCGCGTCCCGGTGACGAGCAGGCCCAGCCGGTCCTCGAGGCGCTGCAGGATCTCCTGCGCCGACAGTTCCCGTATGCGGGCTGCGGCCAGCTCGATCGCCAGCGGGATGCCGTCGAGCCGGCGGCAGATCTCGGCGATCGCGTCGGTCTGCTCCGCCGTCGGTTCCAGGCCCGCCCGCACCAGGGCCGCGCGCCGGAGGAACAGGCGGACGGCATCGGACCGGACGACGGTCTGCGGGCCGCCGTCGGCGTCCGGCAGGGACAACGGCGGGACGGGTAGCAGGGCTTCGCCGGGAACTCTGAGGGTCTGGCGGCTGGTGGCGAGCACCTTCAGCTCGGGAGCCGCCCGAAGCAGTTCGGTGACGAGCGTGCCGCAGTCCTCGATCAGGTGCTCGCAGTTGTCCAGGACGAGGAGTACCGGCCGGGCCGCGACGAAGTCGCGCAGGATGTCCAGCGGCTGTCGCGACGACTGCTCCGCCAGCCCCAGTGCGTCGACGACGGTCTGGGGCACCAGCGTCCCGTCGGTGAGCGGGCCGAACCCGACCGTCCACACGCCACCCGGGAACGCGCGACGAAGATCCGCTGCGACCCTGTTCGCCAGCCGCGTCTTGCCGATGCCTCCGGCGCCGGTCAGCGTCACCAGGCGATTCTGCGCCAGCAGCTCTTTGGCCTGGGCCACCTCGCGGCGGCGACCGACAAAGGTTGTCAGCTCGACCATGATCCCATTTTACTGCGGTCCAGGTTCCGTATCAGGGTCGCCGGGACCGCTTGTTGCCGGTTCGACCTGCATGAACTTCCGAGGTGCGGGCCGACCCGATGGTGTTCCGGGTCGCTGTCGCGGGGGTGGGCGCGCGCGGCGTGCGGGCCGCGGCGCCGGCGCCCGTCCGAGGGTGGAACCGGGGGACGGGGGCGGACGCCGCAGCGCCCGGGGTGGCCGGAGGCGGATGGGCACCGCGAGCCTCACACCCCGTCGCTCGGGCTCGGCGCGGGGACCGCGTCCGGCGCTGGAAGGCGGGCCCAGTGCGTGGTGAGTCCCAGGCCGTGGGATCGGCTTCCGTAGCAGGTTGCCAGCGCGTCGATGATGCTCATGCCGCGCCCGTGTTCCTCGGCGGCGCAGGAGGCCGCCCAGTCCCCCGTCCGGGCCGCCCTGCCGCCGTCGGTGATCCCGATCAGCACCTGCGGACCGGCGGCCTCGCGGCTCAGGTGGAGGTACAAGGGGGGACGCGCGTACTGGACGGCGTTGGTCACCAGCTCGGACACCACCAGAAGCACCGAGGTGGCGGCGCTTTCGTCGATCCGCCAGTCACGGAGCACCGATCGGGTCAGCCGGCGGGCGAGGCCGACCGACTCCGGGCGGTGGGCGAGGCACGGCGACATGTAGTCGGCGGGCCGGTCATCCCCGGTGCTGCCGGGGAGCGCGTCCGTTCCCGCGCCGACGCCGCCTGCGACAGTGGCGCATGCCGCGGAGGTCTGGCCCCGGGGGGACAGCGACTGTGAGCAGTACATATTGATCACCACATGTGCAGGTGAGACCGGAACAGTCCCCACGCTGCGTCGCCATGCGCAGGAGGAGCACCGGGAAAATACGTAGACCGCTACGTACGCACCGGCCCCGGTGCCTCTGCGCACATGGCAGTGCACCGACTGCTGAGCCCAGGCACGAGAACGCCCCCGAATCCGTCGGCGGACCGTCAAGAGACTTCACGGCCAAGGGTCGGGTTGAATTCGACAACCCGGAAAATACGTAAACCACTACGTATGGAAGCACCCCCGGGGAATGTTCCATGAATCATTGCCGTAGCGGCACTTGACAGGCGGCCCGGCCCGACGGAATGGTTCACGCCACCGAAAAACCCCCCGGACGATCCGAGTGCAGTACCTGACCGGGTACGGCAACTCCTCGCCGAATACGGCACTTCGCTGGCGGACAATGGGAGATCACATGCCTCTCAGGTCCGCCGGCCAGGCCAGGGGCGACTCGACCACCGTATCGGAGTCGACTTCCGTGCCAGATCCCGGACGGAAGTCCGGTTGCAGCACGGCAACACCAGACGTCCGGCTGCACTCCCCTGTGGGGAATCGAGGTGAATTTTCCACTCACCTGCCCCGTGAAGCGCCAGTTCGAATTATCCCTTCGCATTCTCCGCACCGTTTCAGCGATCCGGCCTGCCGCCTGCGGCATGGCTACTATTCATTTCCGCAACAGTCGGCCAAGACATGGAGCACAGCATCATGAATATCCTGAGTAGACGCAGGAGAGCTGGACTGGGACTGGCGGTTTCGTCGGTTCTGGCAATGACATTGTCCATCACCCCGGCAACCTCGGCGTTTGCCGTTGACAGCGCAGGGTCCTCCTGTGATGGCAGTGTCAGCCAAGCCAACTGGCAGGATCTGGACGATTTTCTCAAGAAGGCGTGGTTCCACTCGGAGCGTTGGGGCCCCAACAGCACCCATGATGTCGAAATCCACGGCCACGACGGCATCAACTACAACATGGTCGGCCAGTCCGTGGAGTCCACGAACCAGAACCTGAACGGTGCGGTGCTGGTCTCAAGCGCACTGTACAACGGTAGCGATGAAGAGCAGACACTGACGTCGACCAGTGCCGGAAAGACCTACAAGAACGTCTACACGTACACCACCGCAAAGGGTCTTACTAATTCCGCCACGGGGACATTCAACGTCAACCTCAGCCCCATTTCGATGTCCTATGCACAAACAGTGACAACCTCGCTGACCGAAACCAGATCATGCAGCAGTTGGGACGAGACCTCGTACAGCATACCGTCCCAAAACATCGTCGTTCCCGCTCATTCGATGACACACACCTACGGATGGATGATTACGGGGCAGGTCAACGAAACGGTGGGCGTCACGACCGCAATTACCGGTGATTTCACGGTCACATGGAAGGACAACGACAACCAGCGCCACAAGAAGACTCACCAAGACATCTACAACACAGTCCGCACGGCAGTGGATTGGGGATACCAGCTGCCGGACGGATTCACGCTCGACACGGCGAACCAGGCCGTTGACTACGAGGGGACAGTCAGCGTCAGTGGTGCTGACTCTGCCAGCGGCGGCATCCTTGTATGTGATTTCGAGCCTTACGACAGTGGGGCTGTCTACGTCGGCTCCTGGGATACCTCGTTCGCTGACGGATGCCCCTAG
>NZ_JBJZOJ010000072.1:0-38176 GCF_047200655.1 Streptomyces sp. MS06 | reverse complement strand
GACACACCACCCCCACCTACGACCCGCTCACGAGCACCGGACAAACAGTGCCGGTCTACGACAACCCGGGCGCCGACGCGTACGGCGGACGTGACTTGTACGACACAGGTGAGACGAACGGCCACTTCGGCACGTATTCCTTGAACGACCCCACGTACCAAAGCGGTCCCGCCACAGAACCGTTCACCGGGGCGCCCTTCGACGCCCCGGGTCCGGGCGAACCCTGGAACACGCCCTCCGGAGGCCACAGGTGAACGAGGCCCTGCCCGACGTCCCCGAAGTCCGCGTGGTCGGCCTTCCGCAACTGACGTCGGGTTTCGACCTTGTCGAACGACTGGACCTGCCCATGCACCTGAAGGTGCACGGTCCGCTCGACCCGCTGGGCGGCGAGCAGCTCGCCCAGCTCGCCGAGCGGGTCAACCTCAGGGGCCGCGGTGGAGCCGGGTTCCCGTTCCACAAGAAGCTTCGGTCGGTCGCGGAGTCGGCGATCCGGCGCGGTGTGCGCCCGGTCGTCGTCGTCAACGGCAGCGAGGACGAGCCCGCCTGCCGCAAGGACACGGTGCTCGTCAACCGGGCTCCGCACCTCATCCTGGACGGCGCCCTGCTGTGCGCCGAGGCGCTCGGTGCCCGCACGCTCGTGGTGGGGGTCACCCGGGAGTCCACACAGCGCTCCATGGAGGCCGCCCTGTCCGAACGGGGGCTGAGCAACGGCCGCCGGTCGGCGCTGCGCGCACGGGTCCAGCGCAACCCGGTGCGGATGGTCACCGGTGCGGCCGCCTCGCTGATCCGCTCGATCGACGGCGGTCCGGCCGTCCCGCCGGGCCGCAAGATCAGTGCCTCGCAGAGCGGTGTCGGCGGAGCGCCGACGCTGCTGTCCAACGCCGAGACCTTCGCCCAGCTGGCTATCGCGGCCCGCATAGGCCCGGAGCGTTACGGCAACACCGGCCTGTACGACGAGCCGGGCACCGTGATGCTCACGGTCTCCGGAGCGGTCGCGCGCCCGATGGTCCTCGAAGTGCCCACCGGGGTGCCGTTGCGCTACGTGCTGCAGCTGGCCGGCGCCCCGCCGGTGCCGCAGGGGGTGCTGACCGGCGGATACCACGGCAAGTGGATCGACGCGGCGACGGTCGACGAGGCGATCGTCTCCCGCAACTCCCTCGACGCGGTGGGCGGTTCGCTCGGCGCCGGCGCCATCCTGCCGATCAGCCAGGAGACCTGCCCGCTGGGCGAGTCGCTGCGGGTGGCGCAGTGGCTGGCGGAGGAGAGCGCGGGCCAGTGCGGTCCCTGCTACCTGGGGCTGCCGGCCGCCGCGCGCGGCATGGAGGACATCCTGGCCGGGGGCGGCCCGGCAGCCCTGGAGGCGCTGAAGCAGGTCGCCAGGAACGTCAAGCGGCGCGGCGCCTGCTCCCATCCGGACGGCTCGGCCATGTTCCTGGAATCGACCGTCAAGGCGTTCACCGACGACCTGGCCGCGCACGTTCTGGGCAACGGCTGCGGACGGCCGGTGGCCGGAGTGCTGCCGCTCTTCGAGGGCGGCAGGACCCCCACGGGCATCCCGGGCGGTGGAACCGACGAGGAGAGCGGACCGAGCCGTCAGAAGATCTACGTCGACTGGACCCTGTGCCGGGGGCACGGCCTCTGCGCGGACATCCTGCCGGAGGTCTTCCAGCTTGGCGCGGACGGCTTCCCCACGGTCGCGCAGGCGCAGGTGCCGCGGTACGCCGAGGCGAAGGCGGTGCGCGCGGTGCGACGCTGCCCGGCCCTGGCGCTGCGCATCGAGGAGGACACGCGCGCGCAGGGTGAGTCGCGCAACAACCTGCCGGTGCTCTCCCAGGGCCGCGGCCGGCGCGCCCTGGGTCGCTGAACCCGGTAGGCGGGCCGTCCTTCCGGATGACCCGCCTCCTCGTTCGCCGTGCTGTGGACGTTTCACGAGCAACCGCGACCGGTGCTGGAGGTCTGCGGACGGGCGTGCGGTCGGCCCCCCGCACGAGCAGGGCTGGTCCCATGCAGGTGAGTTCGCATTGACCCGCTGGACGGGCTCCTTGGAGTGGAATGCCCGTCCGGTCAGCCGGTGGGGTCTTCGTGGAGAGCCTTGTCCGCGGGTCCCAGAGCAAAGCGGGTGAAGCGGACTTGGAGTCCGGCTCGCTGGGGAGAGCAGCAGAACGGGCCCGCCGTGGCGGTCGCGCCTGGCGGGAGCGGCGCCAGGCGAACCATGCGCCAGGGGGTCTCCTCGGTTCGGGCGCGGATGGTGATCGCGTCGCCCGCGCGGCTGGCCCTGATGGTGACCAGGCGGTTGTCCCAGTCAGGGACCGGGGTCAGGGACCAGTCGGACTGGTTGCGGGTGACGACGGCACCGAGGTGCGGGAGGCCGTCGGTCATCTCCACACCGGCCTTGATCCAGGTGTGCTCGTCGACGCGGACCATGAGGCCTGCCTGGTCGTACAGGGTGTCGAAGCGGGCCAGGAACGTCACTTCCGCTGCGGTACCGGCGGGGAGCGTCGTGAGCAGTGCGTGGCCGTCATCGTGGACGAATCCGTAGCTGGTGGTTCGCCAGAAGTCGGTGTGCTCGCGGGTGGTGACGAGCAGATCCGTACCGTCGACGGCGGTGGTGAGGGGCGGGTTGAGCCAGGTGGCGTCGTTCCAGTCCAGCTCGTGCTGCTGTTCCATGTGTTGTCCTCGCGCCGGGTGGTCAGAAGAGAGCCGTCCACGGCATCGGCCACCGCCCGGACGGCACCTCCGAGACCCGCGGAACCGCTCCCCGGCTCCGGCCTCGGTCCGGGCAAGCCCCGAAAACCCGAAGATCCCGTCCGATCAACCTCATCGGACGGGATCCTGTGAACCGAACCGAGATCACTCGGGAACAGTCCCACTGTGGAGCTAAGGAGAATTGAACTCCTGACCTCCTGCATGCCATGCAGGCGCTCTACCAACTGAGCTATAGCCCCTTGCTGCTCTGAGGCGGCTCCGCGCGGTTCCGGCCGGTTCCGTGTGGCTCCGCCCTACCGGGTCCCCCCGGCGGCGAAGCCAACATTACACGGTCCACCGGGGCCCGCACCAAATCGGTTTCCCGCTGCACCGATATGGGCGTTTCGCCGGACTGAGGGCGGTCGGCTCAGGCCGTGACGAAGGAGTAGAAACGCTTGAGGGTGCAGTGCTCCTCCAGGAGCCGGCCGTAGATCGGCTCGCCCTCCAGTTCGCGGTAGGTCTCGATCGGGTCGCCCTTTATGATCAGCGCCCGCGCGCACTCCTCGCACCAGTACTGGTAGTCCGGGTTGACCGGTTCCATGTCGCGGACGATGGGCGTGCCACCGCCGCACCAGTCGCACTTCCGCCTGTGTGCACCCATCGATCAGCTCCAGCTGTGGCCGCAGGCCGTGCACACGTAAGAGATGCCGCCGTTGTCGCCGAGCATCTGGGCGACATCTGCGGAACCGCAGGAAGGGCAGCTGAGGCGGGTCGCCGTTCTCCGCGACCGGCGTCCTCCGAAGAGGTGACCGCCCCCTTCGAGGATGCTCGCAGGCATCACCACTCCCTCCCGTCGGGCCGCGCCCCCTTCCGGCCGTCTGATTCTGCCACGGCCGGAGCAACACGGTCAGCGACGCCTCGGTACCGGTCCGGACACAGCGCCCGCCGCGACGATCGCGGCGAGCACGAGCGCGCAGGTGAGAAGCGCTTGCGCAGAGGTATACGCCGCTCAGGCCCGGGTGACTCAAGCCGCTCGGGGACGAGCCTGCCGAACATCGCCGAGGTGGGCGACCGGAGGCGATGGACCGCCGAGTCTGAAGCCGAACAAGAAATCCCGCCCCCCAGAGGGGACGGGATTCCTTTCGCACTCTTCGACGACTCCGCGGAGTTCGACGAGTGGAGCTAAGGAGAATTGAACTCCTGACCTCCTGCATGCCATGCAGGCGCTCTACCAACTGAGCTATAGCCCCTTGCCCCACGCGGCCGGGCCGCATGGTGTTCTTTCCCGCTCGGCGGGGCGAACAAGAAGAACTTTAGCCTGCGACCTGCCGGAAAGTGAAATCCGGGTCCCGGGGCCCACCCCGGCGGGCCGTCAGTCGTCGTCGCCGAGCACGGGCTCCGGCAGGGTGCCGGCGTTGTGCTCGAGCAGGCGCCAGCCGCGGGCGCCCTGGCCCAGGACGGACCAGCAGCAGTTGGAGAGGCCGCCCAGGCTCTCCCAGTGCCGGGCCTCCAGACCGATCAGACGGCCGATGGTGGTGCGGATGGTGCCACCGTGGCTGACGACGACGAGCGTCCCGTCGTCGGGCAGCTTCTCCGCGTGCCGCAGCACCACGGGGGCGGCGCGGTCGGCGACCTCGGTCTCCAGTTCGCCGCCTCCGCGGCGCACCGGCTCGCCGCGCTTCCAGGCCGCGTACTCGTCGCCGTGGCGCGCGATGATCTCCTCGTGCGTCAGGCCCTGCCACACTCCCGCGAACGTCTCCCGCAGAGCATCGTCGTGGCCGACGTCCAGACCGGTGAGCGCGGCGAGTTCGGCGGCGGTGCGCACCGCGCGCCGGAGGTCGGAGGCGATGATCGCGTCGGGCCGCAGCGAGGCGAGCAGCCGGGCCGCCCGGCGGGCCTGGGCGACGCCGGCCTCGGTGAGTTCGACGTCCGTACTGCCCTGGAAGCGGCGCTGCACGTTCCACGAGGTCTGGCCGTGCCGCCACAGGATGATGCGGCGGCCGCGACCGGTCCTGCCGGCGGCGGCGCTCACCGCCACTCACCACCCGGCTGCGCCGACTCCTCGGCGGCCTGCAGCTTGGCGTGCTCCTCGGCCTTCCCGCGGGTCGCCTTGGCGTCCTCGGGCAGCTCGATCTCGGGGCAGTCCTTCCACAGCCGCTCCAGGGCGTAGAAGACACGCTCCTCGCTGTGCTGGACGTGGACGACGATGTCGACGTAGTCGAGCAGGACCCAGCGGGCCTCGCGGTCGCCCTCGCGCCGTACCGGCTTGGCGCCGAGCTCCTTCTGGAGCCGCTCCTCGATCTCGTCGACGATCGACTTGACCTGGCGGTCGTTGGGCGCGGAGGCCAGCAGGAAGGCGTCCGTGATCGACAGCACATCGCTGACGTCGTAGGCGATGATGTCGTGCGCGAGCTTGTCGGCGGCGGCCTGGGCGGCGGCGCCGACGAGTTGGAGGGAACGGTCGGTTGCGGTCACTGCATGGCTTTCCGTCGGTGGTCACTTGCCCACCAGGGTCTCACGACCCGCCCCGGTGCCCGCCATGCCGAGAGCGGGATCACCCGGGCCGTCCCCGGCCCGCCCTCCTCCGCGGAGGTCCCGGGCCGCCGGTCGCGGGCGCGCGAGGCCGACGGGCGGGCGTCCGCGGCCGGCGTCAGGTGTCCGGGGACATCGCCGGGTGGGCGTCACCGGTGGGCGTCACCGGGTCGCGGGCCGGTAGTCCCGGCCGAGGACCACCGCGACATCGGCACCGCCCGCCACCTTGCCCTGGGTGACGGCGCCGGCCGGCAGGCCCAGGGTCTTCGCGACCTGGACGGCCTTCTCCTTGCCGGCGGCATCGGCGTAGGTGACCTGGGACTTCGACCGGGTGGAGGCGGTACCTGCCTCCAGGAACGTGAAACCGCCGTTGAGCAGCGCGACGCGGGACCTCTCGGTGGCGTCGCCGTCCCCGCTGGCGTTGCGCACCGAGACCCGCACGGCACCGTCCCGGTCCGGGCTCTTCGCGGTGCCGCCGAGCACGTCCTTGACCACGCTCTCGTCGGCCTTCGCGTTCAGGGTCCCGTCGTCCTGGACGGGCAGCAGGGCGGTGTCGTAGTCGCCGCCCTTGGCCAGGTCGGAGAGCTTGGCGAGAAAGGTGCCGAGGTCCTTGTCGGTCAGCGACGGATCGAGGATCTGCGCCAGCGTCTGCACGGTGAGCGTGGCCGCCTGCGCATCCGACGAGATCTTGCGCAGCATGCCCTGCATGACCTTGCCGAACCGCTCCAGCTGGGCGTTCTGCGACTCCCCGGGGGCCCGGTAGGTGGCGTAGGCGACGGCGGCCTTGCCGCCGAGCGTCTGGCCGGAGCCCTTGCGGACGAGGGGCGGTCCGCCCTTCTTCCCGGCCGCCGGGTCGGGGACGTCGGTGTCGGTGTCGACCTCGATGTTGCCGACCAGGTCGACGAGGTTGCGCAGGTAGGGGGTGTCGAGGCGCCAGGTGCCCTGGATGTCGGTGCCGAGAACGGCGTTGAGAGCCTCGCGGGTGCCGGAGGAACCGTCCGCCGCGACGGACTTCGCCAGGGTCGTGGTGGTGCCGTCGTCACTGGTCAGGGCGAGCGAGTTGGGTAGCAGGACGGTGGTGCCCCGCCGGGTGGTGCTGTTGTCGACGAGGAGCGCGGTGGCGGTGCCGCCGTGGCCGGTGTCGTGCAGGTGGACGACGATCACGTCGCGCTTCTGGGCGCCGGCGGCGGTGGTGCGGCCGGGCTCGGCAGGGGACGCGGACAGTCCCGGCAGTTTCCCGGCGTACCAGAGGTAGCCGACGCCGCCGACGGCGACCAGGGCCAGGACGACGAGGATGGCGACGAGCCGGCTGCGGGCTCGGCGTCGGGCCTCCTCGCGGCGCTCGGTGCGGTTCTCTGTGAACTTCAGCCAGTCGATGACGTCCTCGGAGTCCCCGTCGGGCTCCTCGACGAAGGCGAACTGCCCGGTGTGGTACTCCGGTTCGTCCGGCCGGCCGGCCGCCTCCTCCGCCGCGGCCTCGCCGCCGGGGCCGGGCTGCTGCGGGATGTGGGCGGTCTGCTCGGCGACGCGGGGCTGCGGTACGCCGGCCTGCGGCACGCCGGCCTGCGAGGGGCCGTAAGGGTCGTATCCGGCCGGTGCCTGCGGGGACGTGCCGTACGGGTCGTAGGGGTCGTAGCCGTTCGGCTGCGCTCCGGCGCCGTAGGAGTTGGACTGCTGCGCCCCGGCACCGTAGGAGCCGGGCTGCTGCGTTCCGGTGCTGTAGGAGCCGGACTGCTGCGCTCCGGTGCCGTAGGAGCCGGTAGAGCCCGGGGAGTCGTCGTAGGGGCCGGGAGAGCCCGGGGAGCCGTCGTAGGGGCCGTACGGGCCGGACGCGTCGCGCGGGCCGGAGGGGTTCGGGGAGCCGTACGGCGGCACCGGCTGCTGCGGACCGGTCGGGTACGGATCGTAGCCGTAGCCCTGCTGCGCGTAGGGGTCGTAGGCCTGCTGCTGCCCGGGCCGCGGCGCCGCCGGCGGGAGCTGCCGGTAGACCGGCTGCCCGTACTCGTCGTAGCCGACGAGTTCGTACTGGTCGCCGCCGTGGCCCGCGTCGCCGCCGCCGTAGCGAGCGTCGTGTCGGTCGTTCACCGGTGCCCCTCTCGGCTCATACGCCGCGGTACAGCTCGCGTTTGGCGATGTAGCGCACGACTCCGTCCGGCACCAGATACCAGATGGGGTCGCCCTTGGCGACTCTCGCCCGGCAGTCCGTGGAGGAGATGGCGAGCGCGGGGACCTCGACCAGGGAGACGCCGCCCTCCGGGAGTCCGGGGTCGTCCAGCCGGTGCCCCGGGCGGGTCGCCCCGATGAAGTGCGCGAGGGAGAACAGCTCCGGCGTGTCCCGCCAGGTGAGGATCTGGGCGAGGGCGTCGGCGCCGGTGATGAAGAACAGGTCGGTGTCGGGGTTGAGCACGCGCAGGTCGCGCAGGGTGTCCACGGTGTAGGTGGGGCCACCGCGGTCCAGGTCGATGCGGCTCACCGAGAACTGCGGGTTCTCCGCGGTGGCGATGACCGTCATCAGGTAGCGGTCCTCGGCCGGGGAGACCGTGCGGTGGCTCTTCTGCCAGGGCTCGCCGGTCGGCACGAACACGACCTCGTCCAGGTGGAACTGCGCGGCGACCTCACTGGCCGCCACCAGGTGCCCGTGGTGGATCGGGTCGAAGGTGCCGCCCATGACGCCGAGGCGGCGCTTGCCCGGGCGGGCCGGAACGGGGTCGGGTACCGGGCCGGGCAACCGTCCGGTCGCCGACTCGCCGGTGCCGTTCGCCGGACCGGTAGGCATGTCCTGCTCTCCCATGCGTGCAGACCCTACCGGCCCGGCCCGGGGAAACCGGACGCCAGTTCCCCGGCACCGGCCGGGGCGGGGCGCAGGACCGGCCTCAGCGGTCGCGGTTGAAGCGGGTGGTGATCCACAGCAGGAGCAGCAGGGCGCAGAGTGCGCCGCCGCCGGTGATGAAGGGGCTGAGGCTCTGGTGGTTGCCGCCGTGCTGCTCGCCCTCTGCGGCGAGAGTGATCAACTGGGTTGCGGCACTGTGGAAGCTCATCGTCGGCAGGACCTATCCGGTGTGGGCGGCATGAAGATGTCGGCTCATGGTAAGCGGGGGCCCGGTCGGCGATCACGCCGACTCCGCCGTCGGGGCCGCCGGGGCGTCCCCGGCCGTGCTCGGCCGGGCGGGTTCCGGCCGGTGCGGAGCCGCGGGAACCTTCCCGGCGGCTCAGTCGTCCTTCCGGCTGTAGCCCCTCAGCAGGAACCACCCGGCCAGGGCGCAGCCGACCACCATCACGACCAGCACGACCCGGAGGAGAATCCCTCCGCCCTGGTGCTGTGCGGCACTGGCCGCCTCGGTGAGCCAGACGGCTGCGGGGGTGTGCTCCATGGCGCGGGACTCCTTCGCTGTAGTGCCCGTCCACGGTAACGCCGCCTAGGCTGGACCCTGCTTCGGGGGCGGCCAGGGACCCTGCCGCGGGTCGGCGGGGTCCGCAGGGACTGCAGACGCATGGGGGAGACGACATGTCCGACGACGGCCACCGGCAGGACGGGCACGAGCACGCGCCGAGCAGGCGGCGCAGGCGGTTCCCCGGGGTCTCCTCGCGCGCCTACGAGCATCCGGCCGACCGCTCCGCCCTGGTTGCGCTGCGCAAGCTGAGCGGGTTCGACACGGTCCTCAAGGCGCTGAGCGGGCTGCTGCCGGAGCGCAGCCTGCGACTGCTGTTCCTGTCCGACTCGGTCCGGGTCTCCGAACGGCAGTTCGCGCACCTGCACGTGATGCTGCGGGACGCCTGCTACATCCTGGACCTGGAGAAGGTCCCCCCGATGTACGTCGCCCAGGATCCCCGGCCGAACGCGATGTGCATCGGCCTGGACGAGCCGATCATCGTCGTCACCACCGGACTGGTGGAACTGCTGGACGAGGAGGAGATGCGGGCGGTCGTCGGCCACGAGGTGGGCCACGCCCTGTCCGGGCACGCGGTGTACCGGACGCTCCTGCTCTTCCTGACCAGCCTGGCCGTGCGGGTGGCGTGGATCCCGCTGGGGAACCTGGCCGTCATGGCGATCGTCACCGGGCTGCGGGAGTGGTTCCGCAAGTCGGAGCTGTCGGCCGACCGGGCGGGCCTGCTGGTGGGGCAGGACCTGCGCGCCTCCATGCGCGGTCTGATGAAGATCGCCGGCGGGAACCACCTGCACGAGATGAACGTGGACGCGTTCCTGGAGCAGGCCGAGGAGTACGAGTCGGGCGGTGACCTGCGGGACTCGGTGCTGAAGATCCTCAATGTGCTGCCCCGCTCACACCCGTTCACCACCGTGCGGGCGGCGGAGCTGAAGAGGTGGGCCGAGTCCCGCGACCACCAGCGGATCATGGACGGCCACTACCCGCGGCGCGACGAGGACCAGGACACCTCGGTCTCGGACTCGTTCCGCCAGTCGGCGGCGCACTACGCCGACCAGGTGAAGACCTCCAAGGACCCGCTGATGAAGCTGGTCACCGATCTCGCGGGCGGGGCAGGCGACCTCGGCGGCCGGGTGCGGCGCGGCTTCAGCGGCTTCGCCGGCACGGGCGGGTCGTCGTCCGGCGGATCCGGTTCCGGTTCCGGGTCTGGTTCCGGGTCTGGTTCCGGGTCTGGTTCCGGGTCCGGTTCCGGGTCTGGGGACCGGCCGGGGGCGGACCGGCGGCCGAAGGACGGGGGGCCGAAGGACGGCCCGTCGAAGGACGGGGGGCCGAAGGACGGAGACTGACCCTCGGTCGGGGCGGACAAGCACCGGCGGGGGCGAAGACCCGGTCCCGGGCCGACGGCCGGTGCGGGGCTGTGGAGCGGCCCGCTCCCCCCAGGCTCACACCTTCGGCTGCGCACTCGCCGCCAGAGAGCCGCAGACGGCCGTCGCGCCGCCGGTGGCGTAGGGGTCCGTGCCCGCCGGTGCGCCGCGCCGGGCGGCCTGCCCGGCGAGCAGCGGGTGCAGGTGGTCGGCGGAGTCCGTGGAGCAGGACAGCGGCCCGGCCTGGACGTCGGAGGCGACCAGCTGGGTCTGGTGCAGGCGCAGGTCCTCGCTGTCGAAGCGGAAGTGCAGCTCGCGGCGGACGGTGAACAGCGAGACCCGCGCGCCGGCGGTGGACCCGGCGGGGCGCAGGGCGTAGACGAAGGTGTGGTCGGCGGTCACCTCGAGGGTCCCGGAGTCCACCTCGGCGGCGCGCAGCGTGCCCTGGACGCGGATACTGCGGTCGGCGAGTTCGGATTGGGCGGGATCGAAGCGGACCAGCCATCCGGTGGGCGCGTGCCGTCCGTCGGCCGCCGGGTGGCGGAAGCTCTCGTCGAACTGGTCGAGCTGGTCGGAGTCGAGCAGGACGCGGACCGGGCGGACCTGGCTGCCGGTGAGCACCTCCGGGTAGAGCGAGGAGTGCACGATGTACTCCTTCGCGATGGTCAGCGCCGCCACCACCTGGCTCTCGGCGAAGTGCTCGGTGCGCCGCACGGCCGGCAGCGGGACGCCCTCGGCGCCGATGCGGAAGCCGGCGGCGGGGCTGTGCGCGTACAGGTCCTCGGCATCGGCCCCGCCGGGCACCTTGCCCTCGGGGGCGAGCGGGACGACGCTCATGCGGAGCGGCTGCACGGTGGGACGGAGGCCTGCGGTGCTCTGATAGGGGTGCCGTACCCCCATGTAGATGGCGGTGCCGAAGGCGACGGCGATCAGCAGGACCAGGGCGAGCGCCTGCCGGGAGAGGCCGCGTCCCAGCGAGGGGCGGCGGCGCACGGCGGGGGCGTGCTCGACCATGCGCTCCTGCGCGGAGTACTCCTGCAGGCGGGCAGCGCGGACGAACGACTCGTCGAAGACGACGGATCGGTACTCGTCCTCCGCACCACCGGGGGCGCCTTCGGGTGTCCCCTCAGGTGGCTCTCCAGGCCCGCCCATACATTCAGGGTAGGTCGCCGAGCGGTCCGGTAAACGCCCCGGCGCACGACAAGTTCTGACATGTTCTCACCCACGGGCGGGGGTGCCGACCGGGCGGGTCCGGCGGTCCGCTCAGGGCGTGGGCGGGCCCGCCGGGACGGGCGGCCCGGTCCGGTCGACGGGGTCCGAGGACGGCACGGGTACGGCGCCTCCCTGCCCGGGGCTGGTGGAGGCGGGCGGCGGCGACTGGTCGCGTTCGCCGGAGGACGACGCGCCCCGGTAGACCGCGCTGAAGGCCAGCGCCACCATGCCGACGCCCATGACCAGGGCGAGCAGCCAGGCGACCGGGCGGTGCCAGCGCGCCGGTCCGGCGTAGCCGCCGAGGGCGCCGTGACCGAAACCGGCGTCGTCCGGGTCGTCGTAGCCGACTTCGGGGCCGACGAGGTGGTCGTCGGTGCGATATCCGCCGTAGCGTCTGCCGCGGGCCCGGCGGGCCTCGGCCTCGGACGCCTCCGCTCTCGCCTGCGCGGCGGCCAGGAGGCGTTCGACGGCGGTCGGCTCGTGGACCGTGGCCGCCTGCACGAAGGCCTCGTCGAAGACCACGGAGGCGAACTCTTCGTCCGACACCCCGCGGTCGTGGTCGTCGTCGGGCTCCCAGCCGTCCGGGAACGGCGTGCCCCCCACGTCCTCCGGCACATGTCCAGAGTAGACCTGGGGGGTCATTTTGGGCAGACGGTACGGAAATTAGTCCGGCTTCCGAGACGCCTTCCGAGACGCCTTCCGAGACGCCTTCCGCCCCCGCCGCGAGGGTGGCCCGTGCCCGGCGCATATGCCGGACCGGTGCGGGCTCAGCGCCGCACGTGCCCGTCGCCGGTGACGATGTACTTGGTGCTGGTCAGCTCCGGCAGGCCCATCGGCCCGCGGGCGTGCAGTTTCTGGGTGGAGATGCCGATCTCGGCGCCGAAGCCGAACTGCCCGCCGTCGGTGAAGCGGGTGGAGGCGTTGACCGCGACCGTGGTCGAGTCGACCAGCCGGGTGAACCGGCGGGCGGCCTGCTGCGAGGTGGTGACGATGGCCTCGGTGTGGCCGGAGGTCCACAGCCGGATGTGCTCGACCGCCTTGTCGAGGGAGTCGACCACCGCCGCCGCGATGTCGTACGACAGGTACTCGGTCTCCCAGTCCTCCGGGGTGGCCTCCACCACGGTCGCCGGGGAGCCCTCGGCGTACGCCAGCACCCGCTCGTCCGCGTGCACGGTGACACCGGCGCCGGCGAGGGCCTCCAGGGCGCGGGGCAGGAACGCGGCCGCGATGTCCTGGTGCACCAGCAGGGTCTCCGCGGCGTTGCACACGCCGACCCGCTGCGCCTTGGAGTTGATCAGGATGTCGACGGCCATGTCGAGGTCGGCCTGCGCGTCGACGTAGACGTGGCAGTTGCCGGTGCCGGTCTCGATGACCGGGACGGTGGACTCCTGGACCACGGTGTTGATCAGGGAGGCGCCGCCGCGCGGGATCAGCACGTCGACCAGGCCGCGGGCCCGCATCAGCTCACGCACGCTGTCCCGGCTCTCCCCCGGCACCAGCTGGACGGCGTCGGCGGGCAGCCCCGCCCCGCCGACGGCGTCGCGCACCACCCGCACCAGCGCCGTGTTCGAGGCGTACGCCGAGGACGAGCCGCGCAGCAGGACCGCGTTGCCGGACTTCAGGCACAGGGCGGCTGCGTCCACCGTGACGTTGGGGCGGCCCTCGTAGATGATGCCGACGACGCCGAGCGGCACGCGGACCTGCCGCAGATCGATGCCGTTGGGCAGGGTGGAGCCGCGCACCACCTCGCCGACCGGGTCGGGCAGGCCGGCCACGTCCCGCACGTCGGAGGCGATGGCGCGGACCCGCTCCGGGGTCAGGGTGAGCCGGTCGATCATGCCGTCGCTCATGCCGTTCTCCCGGGCCTTGGCCAGGTCCAGGGCGTTGGCCTCGACGATCTCGCTCGCGCGGACCTCCAGGGCGTCCGCGACGGCGAGCAGCGCATCGTCCTTCTCGGCCCGCGGCAGCGGGGCGAGGCCGGCCGCGGCGGCCTTGGCGCGGTAGGCGGCCCGGGTGACCGGGGACATCGAGTCGTAAGGCGAGAGCGTGGTCATGCTGGAAGAGTAGTGCGCCGCGAGTGGCGGTCCGGCAGTCGTCCCACCCGCCGAGACGCTTCGCGGGGCGTTGCCGGGACAGATCAGAAGGGGTGGACGCCGACCCGGGCGGCGGGCGGTGGACCGTATCCCTCGGCGACGCGCTGGTGGTAGGTCTCCCGGTCGATGACCTCCAGCCCGACGATCTCCCAGGGCGGCAGCCCGGCGGTGCGGCGGTGCTCCCCCCACAGCCGCAGCGCGACCGCCGCGGCGTCGTGCAGGTCGCGGGCCTCCTCCCAGTACCGGATCTCCGCATGGTCGTCGGCGTATCTGCTGGTGAGCAGGAACGGGTGGTCGTGGGCGAGCTGCTCCAGCCCGCGCCGCACCTCGGTGAGCGCGACCCGGCGCCCCGAGGCGCTGAGGGTGACGTGCCACAGGCGCGGCTGGTCCGCGGGCTCCTCGTGCCGGTCACCGGCGCGGACGCTGGTCAGGGTCCGCTCCTCGCCGCCGGTGCGGGAACCCCGTGCGCCGCCGCCGGTCGTGCCCCGGGCGCCTCCGCTCCCTCCGCCGCGGGACTCCGCCGCCCCGGGGCGCACTCGTCTCACGACGGCCACGACGGCCTCCTTCGCGCGTGCTTGTGCGGATTGTGTCCCCGCACCACAGTTGAGCAGGCCGGACGGCTCCGCGGGGCGGTTTTGCGGAACGTCGCCCGGGAGGAGCCGCGGGCCGAACCCGTTCACGGGTGCAATTCGACCCCGTTTACGGGTGCAGGAGGACCAGGTCGTCCCTGTGTACGACCTCGCGCTCGTAAGCGGGGCCGAGGTCGCGGGCCAGCTCGCGGGTCGAACGGCCGATCAGCCGGGGGATCTCCCTGGCGTCGAAGTTGACGAGTCCGCGTGCCACGGCGCGGCCCTCGGCGTCCCGCAGCTCCACGGGATCGCCGGCGGTGAACTCGCCCTCCACGGCGGCGATCCCGGCCGGCAGCAGCGACTTGCGGCGCTCCACCACCGCACGGACCGCGCCGTCGTCCAGGGTGAGCGAGCCCTGCGGGGTGGAGGCGTGCTGCAACCACAGCAGGCGGTCGGCGGAGCGCTTGCCGGTGGGGTGGAAGAAGGTGCCGGTGTTCTGACCGCCGAGGGCGTCGGCGGCGTGCACGGCGCTGGTCAGCACGACCGGGATGCCGGCGGCCGCGGCGATGCGCGCGGCCTCGACCTTGGTGGCCATGCCGCCGGTGCCGACGCCCGCCCGGCCGGCGCTGCCGATCTCCACGCCGGCGAGATCGGCGGGCCCGCGCACCTCGGCGATCCGGGACGTGCCCGGCCTGCTCGGGTCGCCGTCGTACACGCCGTCCACGTCGGACAGCAGGACCAGCAGGTCGGCGCGGACCAGGTGGGCGACGAGGGCGGCCAGCCGGTCGTTGTCGCCGAAGCGGATCTCGTCGGTGGCGACGGTGTCGTTCTCGTTGACGACCGGCAGCGCGCCCATCGCCAGGAGCTTGTCCAGGGTCCGCGAGGCGTTCCGGTGGTGTGCCCGGCGGCTCATGTCGTCGCTGGTCAGCAGTACCTGCCCGACCCGGACGCGGTAGCGGGCGAGGGAGGCGGTGTAGCGGGCGACGAGCAGCCCCTGCCCGACGCTGGCCGCGGCCTGCTGCCGGGCGAGGTCCTCGGGCCGGCGGCGCAGGCCGAGCGGGGCGAGCCCGGCGGCGATCGCACCGGAGGAGACCAGCACGATCTCCTTCTCGCCCCCGCTCCGGGTCTTGGCGAGGACGTCGACGAGGGCGTCGACGCGGTCGGCGTCGAGTCCGCCGGCCGCGGTGGTCAGGGAGGAGGAGCCCACCTTGACGACGATGCGGTGGGCCTCGGCGACCTGCCGCCTGATCGCCGTGTCGTCCTGGCTTGCGGCTGTCACCTGCGGTCCTTCCCCTTCACCTGTCACTGGGGCGATCGCCCTGGCGGAAATCTACGCGAAGGGCGGGGCGGAGTGCGCTCCGGTTTCGGAGGGCGGACCGGGCGGCGGGAGCCGGGCGCACCGCCGGAGGACGCACCGGACGGGGAACCGGTCGGCCCTCCGAGAAGCCGCCGGCGCTTCGGAGGCCCGCACGGGTGACGGCCGACCGGGACCCGTGGCTCACCCCCCGCAGCAAGGCCGGGGAGGCCTTCCAGGTCCCGGGCCGTCCGGAAACGGCCCGCCGTGGGCCCGCTCTGGGCCCGCTCTGGGCCGGCTCCGGACGGGATCCGCCCCGCCGTGGACGGGATCCGCCCCGCCGTCGACGGGATCCGCCCCGCCGTCGACGAGGTCTCCGCCCCGCACCGCCCTGGGACGGGGTCCGGCCCTCCCCGGGCGAACGCGGCCCGTCCAGGGCCCGGGTCCTCGGCCGCACGGCATCGGCGCCGGCGCCGCACCCGGGTTCCACCCACCGTGACGTCCGACACAGGCGTCCGACACAGGCAGCAGACGGGTCGACCGTCGACCGGGAGTGCACCGAGGGAGAAGCGGCTGCGACGCCTGCACCGACACCCGCACCGCTGCCGGCTCCGATGCGTCGCTGGCGGCGGGCCGCGGCGGCCGGTGCTCCGCGGCCCCTCGCACGGCCGACGGCTCAGGGGTGGCGGTACCGCCACCCCTGCCAAGCCGACTCGATCATGTCGTCCAGGTCGTGGCGGGCCGACCAGCCGAGTTCCTCGCGGATCCGGTCGGCGGCGGCCACGACCCGCGCCGGGTCGCCCGGCCTGCGGTCCGTCACCACCGGGGCGGCCTCGGAGCGGCCGGTGACCTTGAGGATGCGGTCCACCATCTCGCGTACCGAACTTCCCTCTCCGCGACCGACGTTGAGGGTGAGGGCGGTCCCCTCCGGGGCCTCCTCCAGTCGCACGGCGGCGGCGAGGTGCGCGGAGGCGATGTCCCGCACGTGGATGTAGTCGCGGATGCAGGTGCCGTCCGGGGTGGCGTAGTCGTCGCCGAAGATCCGCGGCGCCTCGCCGGCCTCCAGGCGCTCGAAGACCATGGGCACGAGGTTGAACACACCGGTGTCGGCCAGTTCGGGCGCGGCCGCGCCGGCGACGTTGAAGTAGCGCAGCGAGGCGGCCCGCAGCCCGTGGGCCCGGGCGGCGGCCGCGATCAGCCACTCACCGATCAGCTTGGTCTCGCCGTACGGGCTCATCGGCGCGCACGGCGTCTCCTCGGTGACCAGGTGCACGTCCGGCATGCCGTAGACCGCGGCGGAGGAGGAGAAGACGAGCCGGTCGACAGCGTGCTCCCGCATGGCCTCCAGCAGCGTCTGCAGGCCGGTGACGTTCTCCCGGTAGTAGTGGAGCGGCAGCTCCACCGACTCGCCCACCTGCTTCTTCGCCGCGATGTGCACCACACCCGTCACGGCGTGGTCCCGCATGGCCCCGCCGAGCCGGTCGGCGTCGAGGACGCTGCCGACGACCAGGGGCACGCCTTCCGGCACCCGGTCGGCGCTGCCCGTCGAGAGGTCGTCGTAGACGACGACGTCCTGGCCGCCCTCCCTCAGTGCGCGCACCACATGTGCACCGATGTATCCGGCTCCGCCCGTGACCAGCCAGCTCATTCTCACGCCTTTCGTTCATGGGTCATGAGAGGAGATTCGCCTCTGGACACAGGAAAATCGAATCGGGCATTCAGCGTCAAATTGAATAAAAGCCCCAATAGGGCGTGGCCGGGAGTTCCGCGGTCCTTGCGCGCCCGTCGCCGGCGGCGCTCCTGAACACCGAGTTTCCGGCGCCGGTGGCCGCCGGACCCCACCACCTCGCTCACGGAAACATCACGTGAATCCTTTACGCTGAGACTGCGGCACACCGGCGCCGCCGACGGGTGTCCCGCCCGTCTCCCCCGTCGTCAGCCGTCGGAACAGGTTGCAAGGATGCCCAGGCTCTCTCTCATCGTCCCTGCCTACAAGGTTCAGGGCTACCTCTCCGAATGCCTCGACTCCGTTCTCGCCCAGGAATACACGGACTTCGAGATCGTCGCGGTAGACGACTGCTCCCCCGACGGTTCCGGAGCCATCCTCGACGACTACGCGCGGCGCGACGCCCGGGTCCGGGTGATCCATCTCTCCGAGAACGTCGGCCTCGGTCCGGCCCGGAACGCGGGGCTGGAGCAGGCCCGCGGCGACTACGTGCTCTTCCTCGACAGCGACGACACCCTGTCCGAGGGAGCCCTGAAGTCGATCGCCGAGCGCCTCGCCGCGACCGGCGACCCGGAGATCCTCGTGTTCGACTACGCCCGCTCCTACTGGGACGGACGCATCGCCCGCAACTACCGGGCCGAACTGCTGAAGGAGGACGGCCCGGACGCGTTCCGGCTGGCGGACCGGCCGGAACTGCTCGACCTGCTGCAGGTCGTCTGGAACAAGGCCTACCGCCGGGACTTCGTCGAGCGCCTCGGACTCACCTTCCCCCCGGGGTACTACGAGGACGCGCCGTGGACGTACTGCTCCCTGGTCGCCGCCGAGAGCATCGCCCTGCTCGACCGGGTGTGCCTGCTCTACCGGCAGCGCAGGGAGGGCGGCAACATCCTCAAGACCGTCAGCCGCAAGCACTTCGACATCTTCGACCAGTACCGCCGGGTCTTCGACTTCCTCGACTCCCACCCGGAACTCGACGAGTGGCGCAAGCCGCTGTTCGGCAAGATGGTGGGCCACTACCTGACCGTGCTGGAACGCTCCGACCGGCTGCCCGGCAGCGCCCGCGCGGAGTTCTTCCACCGCGCCTCCGCCGACTACCGCGAGCGGTTGCCGGCCGGTTTCGAGCAGCCGCCCGGCAACCGCGGCCACAAGTACTCCCTGCTGGAGCGGGACCAGTACACGACGTGGGCCGGCGCGATGACCGCGGTCAAGCTCCGCCTGAAGATCAAACGGCGCACCCGCAGAGCCCTCAACCTCTCCAGGCGCGGCGCGATGGGCGCCCTCTACCGGTCCCAGCTGCGCCTGCCGCTGGACGAGAACCTCGCGGTGTTCTCCGCCTACTGGGGCCGCGGGGTCTCCTGCAACCCGGCGGCCATCGACGCCGAACTGGCCCGCCTCGCACCGCAGATGCGCCGCGTGTGGGCGGTCCGCGCGGACGCCGTGGACCAGGTGCCGGCGGGCGTCGACTTCGTCCGGGTCGGCTCACGCGAGTACTGGTCGGCCATGGCCCGCGCCAAGTACCTCGTCAACAACGTCAACTTCGCCGACGTCGTGGTCAAGCGCCCGGGGCAGATCCATGTGCAGACCCATCACGGCACGCCGCTGAAGACGATGGGCCTGGACCAGCAGAAGTACCCGGCGTCCACCGACATGGACTTCGACAAGCTCCTGCGGCGCTGCGACCGCTGGGACTACAGCATCAGCGCCAACCGCTTCTCCACCACCGTGTGGGAGCGGGTGTACCCGTGCTCGTACACCAGCCTGGAGACCGGCTACCCGCGCAACGACGTCCTGGTGAACGGCACCGCGGCCGACGTGCGCCGGGCGCGCGGGACGCTGGGGCTGGCCGACGGCACCCGTGCGTTCCTGTACATGCCCACCCACCGCGAGTACCAGCCGGACTTCCGGCCGAACCTCGACCTCGCCCGGCTGGCCGAGACGCTCGGGCCGGACGTGACACTGCTGGTGCGCGGCCACTACTTCTACGGCTCCTCCCCGCGGCTGGACGACCTGCGGCGCAGCGGCCGCATCGTCGACGTCTCGCGCCACCACCCGGTCGAGGACCTCTACCTGGCCGCCGACGCACTGATCACGGACTACTCCTCCGCGATGTTCGACTACGCCGTGCTGAACCGGCCGATCGTCATCCACGCGCCGGACTGGGACATCTACTCCGCGGTCCGCGGCACCTACTTCGACCTGATGGAGGACGCCCCGGGCATGGTGGCCACCACCCAGGCCGAGCTGACCAAGCTGCTGCAGTCCGGCGACTTCGACAGCGCCGAGGCGACCGAGCGCCGCAGCGCGTTCCGCAAGCGCTTCTGTGATTTCGACGACGGGCACGCAGCCGAACGGGTGGTTCGGCGCGTCTTCCTCGGTGAGCGTCCCGAAGACCTGCCTCCGGTCGTGCCATTGGAGGAACGGACGCCCGCACCGCCCCCCGGGCCGGCCCACCGGGCCACACCCGACCAGACCACCACCCCTTGAACAGAGGTAGCCGCTGCAGTGTCCCAGCAACACGACAGTACGCCTGACATCAGCGTCGTCGTCATCGTCTACAACGACGCCGGACGTCTTCCGACGGCAGTGCAGTCGGTCCTCGACCAGACGCTCCACAACGTCGAGGTCATCGTCGCCGACGACCACTCCACAGACGACTCCTTCGCGGTCGCGCAGCGGCTGGCCGCCGACTCGGACCGGGTCCGCGCGATCCGGCTGCCGGAGAACAGCGGCGGCTGCGGCGAGCCGCGCAACCAGGGCGTCGCCGTGGCCCGCGGCCGCTACGTGATGTTCCTGGACAGTGACGACACGCTGGAGCCCAACGCCTGCCGCAACATGCTGGAGGCGGCCGAGCGCACCGGCGCGGACCTGGTGTCCGGTCTGTGCGTCCGCGTGCACGTCGACAGCCGTACCGGCAAGACCCAGAAGTGGTACCAGTGGCTCTACCGGGAGACCCGCACCTTCGACTCGGTGGCGGAGATCCCCGACCTGATGGTCTTCGACACCCTGTCGACCAACAAGTGCTACCGCCGCGAGTTCCTGCTCGAGAACGACCTCGTCTTCCCGCGCGGTATCCACTACGAGGACCTGCTGTTCTCCGCGCAGGCCTACCTGGCCGCCTCGAGGATCACCCTGATCCCGAACACGGTCTACCACTGGCACGTGGTGGAGAAGGCGCAGGAGAAGTCGATCAGCAACCGGCGCAACGAGATCCGCAACTTCGCCGACCGGCTCGAGATCCACCGCCGGATCGACGGCATCCTCGCCGCCGAGGGCCACGACGCGCTCAAGCTGCACAAGGACCGCAAGTTCCTCAAGCACGACCTGGTCCTGTACCTGCGCGACCTGCCCTTCCTCGACGACGACTACCGGCACCGCTTCGCCGAGATGGCCCGCGGCTACATCCAGGACTTCCCGGAAGAGGCCTACGCGGAGCTCACCCCGATCCACCGGCTGTGCGCCTACCTCCTCCTGCACGAGGACTGGGATCACCTGATGCCGGCGATCGACACCCTCACCAACAAGAACAAGGTCTCCAGCCCCCTGGTGGAGAAGGACGGCCGCGTCTACTGGTGCGCGCAGCACCTCGACGACCCGCTGGGCCGGACGGTCCTCGACGTCACCGACCTCGGGTACCACGACAAGCCGGTGCACGCACTCGCCCTGCGCAACGCGGTGACCCGGTACGCCGAGGACCCGTCCGGCATGATCCTCGCGGGCGCCGTGGTCAACCCCCTCGGGGCGATCCCGCCGAAGGCCCGGCTGACGGCGGAGCTGGAGTTCCAGGCCCGGCGCAAGAGCCTGCAGTCGTTCCGCTTCCCCGTACGGCAGATCCGCCACGAGGGAGAGAGCATCACCTGGGAGACCGTCGTCCCGCTGGCGCAGCGGCTGCGTCCGGTCGGCATCATCGACGACGTGTGGGACGTCCGCATGCACCTCACGGCGGACGGCGAGACCACCACCAGCAAGCTCACCGTCGGCCGGACCGACCTGGAGGGCGCCGGGGAGATCCGCATCCGCCCCCGCCTGGGCCGGGTGATGGCCGACCGTATCCGGCCGCACTCCTCCGTCAACGGCCATCTCGCGTTCCGGCTCGTCCAGCACGGGCGGCTCGCCCAGCGCACCTCCGCGCTCGTGCAGAGCAACATGCACGGTGCGCCGGCCCAGGCCGCGAAGAAGGTGGTGCGCAAGGCGGCCGCGGTCCGCAAGGACCTCAACTCCGGCCCGCGCAAGGTCGACGCGTACCACCGGATGATCCGGCTGCTGCCGGTCCGCAAGGGCACCGTGGTGTTCGAGAGCCACCTCGGCAAGCAGTACAGCGACAGCCCCCGCGCCGTCTACGAGGAACTGCGGCGCCGGAACGCCCCGGTCAAGGCGATCTGGTCGTACGCCGGAGACAAGCCGACCGGGTTCCCGAAGGACGTCGAGCTGGTGCGCCGCTGGTCGTGGCAGTACTTCCGGGCGCTGGCGCAGGCCGAGTTCTGGATCGACAACCAGGGCTTCCCGCTGAAGCTGAGGAAGCGCCCGGAAACCACCTACATCCAGACCTGGCACGGCTCCGCGCTCAAGCGGATGGGCTTCGACGCCCCCCAGGGCCGGATAATGACGGAGCACGAACGGCGCGAGTACCAGGCGGCGATCGACCGCTTCGACCACTTCGTGGTCCGCGGCGAGCACGACGAGCGGACCCTCGCCCGGGCCTTCCGGATCCCGGAGGAGAAGCTGCTGCGCGTGGGCTACCCGCGCAACGACGCCCTGGTGCAGGCACGGGAGTCCCACTCGCGCCCTGCGGCGGCCGAGGAGCTGGCCCAGCGGCTCGGCCTGCGCCGGGACCTGCCGGTGGTGCTCTACGCCCCGACGTTCCGCTCGCAGGACAACGGGTCGGTACGCAAGTTCGAGTTCCCCTTCGACATCGAGGACTTCGCGGACCGCTTCGGCGACCGGTTCACCCTGCTGATCCGCACCCACTACCTCAACAGCGTCACGCTCCCGCCCTCCGTGGCCCGCCGCGTCGTCAACGTGAGCGCCGAACCGGACATCACCCCGGTGATGCTGCTGTCCGACGTACTGGTCACCGACTACTCCTCGGTGATGTTCGACTACTCTCTGCTCCAGCGGCCGATGGTCTTCTACACCTACGACTGGGACGACTACGTGGAGAGCAGCCGGGGCACCTACTTCGACCTGTCGGAACAGGCGCCCGGCCCCGTCGCGAAGACGACCGAGGCCCTCTTCGAGGTACTGTCCGACCTCGATGTCCTCGCATCCGACCACGCGGGGCGGCTCAAGGAGTTCATGACGCAGTACGGCGAGTACGACCGCGGCGACGCGGCCGCGCGTATCGTCGACCGCTTCTTCGGCCCCCTGGGAGAGGCCCGATGACACAGCGCGACATCATCTTCGTTGCCAACGAGGTCAACGAACTCGGTGGCGTGGCCCGCTGGCAGACCTTCATGGCACGGCTCTTCGCCGAGCGCGGCCACCGGGTCACCATCGTCGGCATCGCCCCGACCGAGACCCCGCTGGACCTGGGGGAGAACCCGCCGTTCGAGACGTTGACCCTGTACGACGAGCGTCCGCCCGGCCGCTGGCGGGCCCGCACCATGGCCGACCGCGTCAACCTGGCCGCCCGGCGCAGGGAGAGCGGCCGCGAGGCGGGCATGCGCGAGGCCGCGGAGCGGCTGTCCCGCGTCTTCCGGGCGGCCCGCCCCGGCGCCATGATCATCGTGACGCAGGTGTGGGCGATGGAGTGGGTGGCCGTCGCCGACACCGCGGGCCACCGCGTCATCGGCATGAGCCACGAGGCCTACGAGACCTCCCGGACCTCCTCGCGCTTCCAGCGCGTCCAGCAGTACTACAAGGACGTCGACCGGCTCCTCGTACTGACCCAGGAGGACGCCGACCTGTGGAAGGTGCGGGGGCTGAACAACATCGGCTTCCTGCCGAACCCGATCCCGCTGACCGCCAACACCCCCTCCCCGCGCACCGAGAAGGTCGTCACGAGTATCGGTCGCCTGGGCTACGAGAAGGGCGTCGACCTGCTCCTCGACACCTGGGCCGAAGTGGTGCCCCGGCACCCCGGCTGGCGTCTGCGCATCTACGGTTCCGGCCCCGACGAAGCCAGGCTGAAGCAGCAGTGCACGGAGTCGGGGCTCGACGGGTCCGTGGAGTGGGCCGGTCAGACCGCCGACGTCATGGGTGCGTTGCACGGGGCGTCCGTCTTCGTCCAGTCCTCGCGCGGTGAGGGCTTCCCGCTGGCGCTGCTGGAGGCGATGTCCTGCGCGGTGCCGTGCGTCGCCTTCGACTGCGCCCCGGGCGTGCGCGAGATCGTGCGGCACGAGGAGGACGGTTTCCTGGCCCGGCCGGGCAGCATCTCCGAACTGGGCCGCTACCTGGGCCAGTTGATGGAGGACGCGGAGCTGCGCGATCGGATGGGCGACACGGCCCGGGACAATGTCCAGCGGTTCTCCCCGGAGACCATCACGGATCGCTGGGAGGAACTGTTCGCGTTCCTGGAGCGCTGAGCGGCCCCTCTGAGGGCGCTTGAGGCGTCATCCGACATGAGGGCCGGCCCCCGCGGGGACCCTGTTGGTTTATTCGGCCCCGGCTTGTGCCCCGTCGAGCGTCAGCTCGGCGGGGCACAGTGCTGCGAAGTGGCTGGTGCGGGTACGGGCTCGTGGTGTGCCGGTGAGGTGGGCGTCGATCCGGGCGAAGTTGATCGCGGCCCCGGTGAACTGGTGCTGGAGGCTGGTCTTCGTCAGACCCCGGTAGCGGGATCTGCGCAGGCCGCAGCGCCCAACTGCTTGGGAGATGGTGCCCTCGACGCCGGCCCGGATCTTGTAGCGCTCTTTCCAGGCGTCGGTCTGCTGCTCGGCGCGGATACTGCGGATGGCATCGTGCTCGGTCTGCTGTTGCCGCAGCATGAGTTCCCGGCGGCGGCCGGTGGCTGAGCTGACGCAGGCCCGCAGGTGGGGGCAGGGGCCGCAGCGGCTGGCGGGGAACCTGACGCGGATGACGGGCAGGCCCTTGGAATCGTTGCGGGGATACCAGTCCGTTGCGGTGACCCCGCCGGGACAGGTCACCTGTCGGTTGTCCCAGTCGACGGTGAACGCATCCAGTGTGAAAGCACCCTTGGCCTGGGACGAGGTGTTCTTGACCAGCGGCCCGTGCAGCTCGACACCATGGCGGTCGCGGGCGGCGAGGACATGGGCGGCAGTGGGATACCCGGCATCCACCCAGTGCTCGGCGGGCAGGCAGTTGCGGGCCGCGAGGGAGGAGTGGATCTCCTCGTTCATCGCGCTGTCCGCGACAGTCGCCACTGTGGTGGCCACGTTGGTGATCAGGTTCGGAACGTCCGTCTCGCCGCAGGTCTCGGTGAGATGGACCTTGTATCCGTCCCACATGGTGTCTCGTTTGACGCCGACACGGGCGTCGGGGTCATAGGGGTTGACCAGGCGCGTCGCGCCCGGCGGCCGGTCTTTTTTGGGCCCCGCCGCGTCACCTCGCCGTCCACCCGGTGGAAATGCTGGACCCAGACCTGACGCAGAACCTCGACCTCATCCAGCGAGCGGAGTGCCGCGGGGGCGCCGGCACCGAAGACGGCTTCCAGCAGGTGTGTCCCGTCCCGGCCGATCCGCAGCCCCACCTCGTCCCGCTTCGCGCGGGCCTTGGGGAACCGGGAGTCCTCGGCCCGGGTGGCGTAATGGCGGAACCAGTCCGGCTCCGCGATCTCGGACAACCATTCCGGAGCGGCTTGAGCGAGCGCGTTCAACGCCGCCCGCAGTGTCTCGGCCATCTGCTCCAGCCAGCACAGATCACGGGCCGCCGAGAGCACATGCGTGGCGTCCGTGCGGGCCCGGCCCGCGCTCTTGAGCAACCCCTTCTCCCGGGCGGCGGCCAGCACAGCATCCAGCACCCGCCGCCCACCGTCCGCCCCGGCCAACCGGTCCCTGAACTCCGACAACACCGAGAAGTCGAAGCCGGGATCGTCGAGCTGGAGCCCGAGCGCGTACTTGAAGTCGATCCGTGCCCGCACCGCCTCTGCGGCCTGGCGGTCGGTCAGCCCTTCCACGAACTGGAGCACCGACACCAGCGCCAGCCCGGCGGGTGACCAGGCGGCTCGGCCTCGTGAGGCGAACAGGTCCGCGAAGTCCTCGTCGCGGAACATCGGCCCCAGCTCGTCCCGGACCCGGATCGCCAGGCTCCCCTTCGGGAAAGCGGCCCGGGCCACCCGCACCGTCTCCGCCGGAATCTCTCCCGGGCCCTTCGGCTGCATCGACATCGACACCCACCCCACACAACAACGTCGGTCCCCATGACCACAACCGGGTCATGGGAACCGACGTCACGCGAGGGGCCGAATAAACCAACAGGGTCCCCGCGGGGGCCGGCCCTCATGTCGTCGCGGGCGGCGTTCACGGCCCGCGCGCCCGACGCGCGGGACCGGGACCCGCCACGCGGGCGCGGGGGATCAGGGTCCGCCACGCGGGCGGGAGGGGATCAGAACGGCTCGAAGCCCTCGTACTCCTGCTCCGCCTCGTCCCGCTCCGCCTGCCGGTCGCGTCGGCGCTGCGCCGCGGGCCGGGTGCCCTCGAAGCGGTGGTCCTCGCCGCGCCGGCCCAGCATCTCGGCACCGGCCGTCACCGTCGGCTCCCAGTCGAAGACGACCGCGTTCTCCTCCGGTCCGATGGCCACGCCGTCCCCGCCGCGGGCACCCGCCTTCATCAGCTCCCCCTCCACGCCGAGGCGGTTGAGCCGGTCGGCGAGATAGCCGACGGCCTCGTCGTTGTTGAAGTCGGTCTGGCGGACCCACCGTTCGGGCTTCTCGCCGCGGACCCGGAACAGCGGCTCGCCACCCACTTCCTCCCGGGTCACGGTGAAGCCCGCGTCGTCCACCGCCTTGGGGCGGATGACGATACGGGTGGCCTCCTCCCGCGGCTTCGCCTCGCGTGCCCGGGCGACCAGGTCGCCGAGCGCGAACGACAGCTCCTTCAGGCCGATGTGGGCGACCGCGGACACCTCGAAGACCCGGTAACCGCGGGCCTCGAGGTCCGGGCGGACCAGGTCGGCGAGGTCCTTGCCGTCCGGGACGTCGACCTTGTTCAGGACGACGAGCCGCGGCCGGTCGCCGAGCCCGCCGTACTGGCGCAGTTCCTCCTCGATGGTGTCGAGGTCGGAGGCCGGGTCGCGGTCGGACTCCAGCGTCGCCGTGTCCAGTACGTGCACCAGCACACTGCACCGCTCCACGTGGCGCAGGAACTCCAGGCCCAGTCCCTTGCCCCGGCTGGCACCCGGGATGAGGCCGGGCACGTCGGCAATGGTGTAGACGGTCGAACCCGCGGTCACCACACCGAGGTTGGGCACCAGGGTGGTGAAGGGGTAGTCGGCGATCTTCGGCTTGGCGGCGGACAGCACGGAGATCAGGGAGGACTTGCCCGCGCTGGGGTAGCCGACCAGTGCCACGTCGGCGACGGTCTTCAGCTCGAGCACGATGTCCCCGAGGTCGCCGGGTTCGCCGAGCAGCGCGAAACCGGGCGCCTTGCGGCGGGCGGAGGCCAGCGCCGCGTTGCCGAGTCCGCCCCGGCCGCCCTGCGCGGCGACGAACGACGTGCCGTGGCCGACCAGGTCGGCGAGGACGTTGCCGGCGGTGTCGAGGACGACCGTGCCGTCCGGCACGGGCAGCACGAGGTCCTGCCCGTCCTTGCCGGAACGGTTGCCGCCCTCGCCGGGCTTGCCGTTGGTGGCCCTGCGGTGCGGGGAGTGGTGGTACTCGAGCAGCGTGGTCACCGACTGGTCGACGGTGAGGATCACGTCGCCGCCGCGGCCGCCGTTGCCGCCGTCCGGGCCGCCCAGCGGCTTGAACTTCTCCCGGTGCACGGAGGCGCAGCCGTGGCCTCCGCTACCCGCGGCGACATGCAGCTCGACGCGGTCCACGAAGGTGGTCATGGTGGGGTGCCTCCAGCACTTCGGTACGTACGGATCTGTCGTCGGCCCGGCACGCGTGCGGCCGCGCCGTGTGGTGCGTTCCAGGGAAACACGCGAAAGGCGGACCCGCCTTCCCGCATGGGAAGTGAGGTCCGCCTCGCGAAAGTGTTCGGTCTGAGCCTGACCTCAGGCGACCGGAACGATGTTCACGACCTTGCGGCCGCGGCTGGTGCCGAACTGCACCGAACCGGCCTGCAGGGCGAACAGCGTGTCGTCGCCGCCACGGCCGACGCCCGCGCCCGGGTGGAAGTGGGTGCCGCGCTGGCGGACCAGAATCTCGCCCGCGTTCACGACCTGACCGCCGAAGCGCTTCACGCCGAGCCGCTGGGCGTTGGAGTCGCGACCGTTCCGGGTGGACGATGCGCCCTTCTTGTGTGCCATCTCTCCTCAGTCCTTACTTCGCAGCGGCGGGGATCGCCGTGACCTTGATCGCCGTGTACTGCTGGCGGTGGCCCTGGCGACGACGGTAGCCGGTCTTGTTCTTGTAGCGCAGAATGTCGATCTTCTGGCCCTTGTGGTGGTCCACGACCTCGGCCTGGACCTTGATACCGGCCAGCACCCACGGGTCGCTGGTCACGGAGTCGCCGTCGACAACGAGCAGGGTCGAGAGCTCGACCGTGTCGCCAACCTTGGCAGTGGAAATCTTGTCAACCTCGACGATGTCGCCGACAGCAACCTTGTGCTGGCGGCCACCGCTGCGCACGATGGCGTACACGCGGAACCCACTCTCTCGCTCGGGAAACGGACCCCCGCAGGCCAGTCGCCCGACGACGGGCGACCTCTCCCAGCCAGCCCTGCGGCCGGGAGGATGAGGTTTACGGGGAGGCGGCGCGTTCAGTGACACGCCGACGGTCTAGATTACGAGGCCCGGACCGCAGGGGTCAAACCGGGCCCGGGCCGGGCCGCGGCCCCCGTTCCGGCGGACGGCCGGGGGCGCACGCGGCACCGGCGGAACGGGCCGGCGCGGGAGTCCCCCGCTCGCCCGCGGAACGGGCGGGAGGGGGTCCGGCGCCGGGCCCGGTTCCCGGTTCGGCTCAGTCGCCGTCGGCCGGCGTGGAGACGGATGCCGCAGCGGTCTGCTCCGCCGCGGCGGTCTTCTTCGCCGCCGTCTTCTTGGCGGCGGTCTTCTTGGCCGCCGTCTTCTTTGCAGCGGTCTTCTTGGCCGGGGCCTTCTTGGCCGCCTTCTTGGCGGTCGCCTTCTTGGCCGGGGCCTTCTCGGCGGTCGCCTCCGCTGCCGGCGCCTCGGCCGCCGTCGCGGTCTCGGCCGCGTCCTTCGCGGTCTCGGCCGCCTTCGCGGCGGTCCTGGCCGCCTTCTTGGCCGTCGCCTTCTTCGCGACCGCCTTGCCGGCCGCGGTCTTCTTCGTGGCGGCCTTCTTCGCCGTGGCCCGCTTGGCGGTCTTGCGGGCCGCCTTCCCGGCCGCGGCGCTCTCCTCGGCGGCCTCCTGCGCGGCGGCCCCCTCCGGAGCCCCGGCGGACCCGTCGCCCTCCGCGGCCGACGGGACGACCGTGACGGCCGCCTCCTCGGACGCGGTGGGCGCGGTGGCCTTGCGTACGGCGCGGCGTCGCGGACGGGCCGGGGCGGCCGGCTCGGCGGCCGGTTCCCCGCCCGGAGCCGCGGGGGCCTCCGCGGCGGGCGGTTCCGGCGCGGCGGCCGGCGCGGGCTCTGCCACCGTCACCACGGTCTCCTCCGCCCCCGCGGGCGAACCGGCGGGCGCGGACACCTTGCGGGTGGCGCGACGGCGCGTACGGCCCTTGGGCGCGGCTTCGTCGGCTGCGGGAGCCGCCTGCGGTGCGGGGGCCGACGGGGCGGCGGCCTGCGGTGCCGGGGCATGGACGACCGCGTCCTCGACCGCGGCCGGCTCGGCCAGCGCCTCGGCCGCCGACTCCGGCTGCACGGCGCGACCGGCCTCCTCGCCCGCGGTCACCTCCTGCGCCGTGGGAACCTCGGCGGCTGCCGGCCTCGGTGCCCCGGCCGGGGCCGAGGCCCGCCGGCTCGCGCGACGGCGGCTCCGGCCGCGGGTGGCCGCGGCCTCGGCCTCCGCGACGCTGCTGTACAGCTCCTCGTCCGGTGCGACGGGCTCCGCCGGCGGCTCCGCCACGGCGACGGCAGGTGCCCCGGCCTCGGCCTCCCGCGCTGCGGGCACCGCGGGCTCGGCGGCCGCGGGGAGCTCCTCGTGCGGCTGTTCGGCGGCACCGGCACGGCCGCGCTTCTTGCGCTTGCCCCCGCCCCCGCCGGAGACCGGCTGGTCGAGGTGGACGATGACACCGCGGCCGTTGCAGTGCACGCAGGTCTCGGAGAACGACTCCAGCAGGCCCTGGCCGACCCGCTTGCGGGTCATCTGCACCAGCCCCAGCGAGGTCACCTCGGCCACCTGGTGCTTGGTGCGGTCCCGGCCCAGGCACTCCAGCAGGCGCCGCAGCACCAGGTCGCGGTTGGACTCCAGCACCATGTCGATGAAGTCGATGACGATGATGCCGCCGAGGTCGCGCAGCCGCAGTTGGCGCACGATCTCCTCGGCCGCCTCCAGGTTGTTCCTGGTGACGGTCTCCTCGAGGTTGCCGCCCTGGCCGGTGAACTTGCCGGTGTTGACGTCGATGACGACCATCGCCTCGGTGCGGTCGATCACCAGCGATCCGCCGCTGGGCAGCCAGACCTTGCGGTCCAGCGCCTTGGCGAGCTGCTCGTCGATCCGGTACGTGGCGAAGACGTCGACCTCGCTGGTCCACTTCTGCAGCCGCTCGGCGAGGTCCGGGGCGACGTGCGCGACATAGCCGTGGATGGTCTGCCAGGCCTCGTCGCCGCTGACGATGACCTTGGAGAAGTCCTCGTTGAAGATGTCCCGGACCACCCGGACGGTCATGTCCGGCTCGCCGTACAGCAGCGTGGGGGCGTTGCCGTTCTTGGACTTCTTCTGGATCTCCTCCCACTGCGACTGCAGCCGCTCGACGTCCCGGCGCAGTTCCTCCTCGCTCGCGCCCTCGGCGGCGGTGCGCACGATGACGCCCGCGTCCTCGGGCACGATCTTCTTGAGGATGGTCTTCAGCCGGGACCGCTCGGTGTCGGGCAGCTTGCGGCTGATGCCGGTCATGGAGCCCTCGGGCACGTACACCAGGTAGCGGCCCGGCAGGGAGACCTGGCTGGTCAGCCGGGCTCCCTTGTGCCCGATGGGGTCCTTCGTCACCTGGACGAGCACGGACTGGCCGGACTTCAGCGCGGACTCGATGCGCCGCGGCCCGTTGGCCATGCCCAGCGCGCCGAAGTTGACCTCGCCCGCGTAGAGCACGGCGTTGCGGCCCTTGCCGATGTCGATGAAGGCGGCCTCCATCGACGGCAGGACGTTCTGCACCTTGCCCAGGTAGACGTTGCCGACGTACGAGGTCGACTGCTCCTTGTTGACGTAGTGCTCGACGAGCACACCGTCCTCGAGGACGCCGATCTGCGTGCGGTCGCCGTGCTGGCGGACGGCCATGACCCGCTCGACGGCCTCACGCCGGGCCAGGAACTCGGCCTCGGTGATGATGGGCACCCTCCGGCGACCCTGCTCGCGGCCCTCGCGGCGGCGCTGCTTCTTGGCCTCCAGACGGGTGGAGCCCTTGATGGACTGCACCTCGTCGGACGGCTCGGCGGCCTTGCGCGGCTCGCGGACCTTGACGACGGTGCGCTCCGGGTCGTCGGAGGCGGGCTCGCCGTCGTGGCCGGAGTCGCCGGCGCGGCGCCGGCGGCGCCGGCGGCGCCGGCTGCTGGAGTTGGATCCGCCGGCCTGCTCGTCGCCGCGGGACTCGCTCCGCGCCGCCGACTCCTCGGCGTCCTCCTCGGCCTGCTCGGCGGTGTCCTCGGCATCCTGCGCGGCCTGCGCGGCGGCGACCTCGCCGGAATCGGCGTCCGACGGCTCGGTGCCCTCGGCGTCGGGGGACTCGCCGCGACGACGGCGACGGCCGCCTCGGCGGCGGCGACGGCGGGAGCCGGTGTCCTCGCCGTCCTCCGCGGCTTCCGCCTCGCGGACCCCGGTGCTGTCCCCGGTCCCCTCGCTCTCGGCGGGGGCGCTCTCGGCAGGGGCGCTCTCGGCGGGGGCGCTCTCGGCAGGGGCCTTCGCGGCCGGTGCGGCCTCGGGCTCCTCGCCGTGCCCGGCTCCGCGACGGCGGCGACGGCGACGGCCGGCCGGCTCCTGCGGGGCCTCCTCGGCCTGACCGGGCTCGGCCTGACCGGACTTGTCCTGACCGGGCTCGGCCTGATCGGACTCGACCGAGGCGGCGGCCTCGGCGGCGGCCCGCTCGGGGGTCTGGAACTTCGGCTCCGCGAACACCGGCGCCTGGAAGACGGCGACCGCGGGCCGCGCGGGCCGGCGGGGCGTCTCGTCCTCGGTCGTCTCCGGGGCCGGAGCGGAGAACCCGGTCGCCGCCTTGCGCGCGGCACGCCGACGGCCGCGGCGCGGAGCGGACTCCTCGGCGGCCTGCTCGCCGGCGTTCCCGGCGGCCCGGGTGCGGTCGGCCTCGGTGCGCTCGGAGGTCTCCGCGCGCTCGGGGGCCCCGCCGGCCGGGGTACCGGACGCGGTGCCGGTCCGGGCGTCGGCGGCGGCCGGGGCCTCCGCCGTCACCGGGGCCTCCGCCGTCACCGCGGCGGGCGTCCCGGTCGGCGCTGACGCGCGGCGTGTGGCCCGCCTCCGCGAGCGGGGCGGCGCGGCCTCCGCGGCGGGGGCCGGTTCGGGGGCGGTCTCCGGGGCGGTCTCGGCAGCACCCTCTTGGGCGGTGGATGCCGCAGCGGCCGGCTGCGAGGTCTCCTGGGCGGGCGTCGGGGAACCGGCGGGGGCGGCCGCCTGGCGGGTCGCCCGGCGGCGGGAACGGCGAGGCGGAGCGGCCTCAGCCGCGGCCCCCTCGTCCGATGCGCCGGTTCCGGCGGATCCGGCGGATCCGGCGGCGGGAAGGGCCTCGTCGGCGCCGCTGGACACCGCAGTGGCCGGCACCACGGTCTCGGCCGCCTGGGCCGCGGGGGCTCCCTCGGGAGCGGACGCCCGGCGCGTCACCCTGCGGCGGGCACGACGCGGCGCGGCCTCCTCCACCGGGGCTTCCCGACGGGCGGCCTCCTGACCGGCGGCGGGCTCCTCGACGGCGTCCTCGTCCACGGCGACCTCCTCGTCCACGGCGACCTCCTCGGGCTCGGCGGAAGCCGTCGGCGCGACGGCCTCGGCCGCAGCGGCGGGCTCCACGGCCGCGGGGGCTCCCTCGGGAGCGGACGCCCGGCGCGTCACCCTGCGGCGGGCACGACGCGGCGCGGCCTCCTCCACCGGGGCTTCCCGACGGGCGGCCTCCTGGCCGGCGGCGGGCTCCTGGCCGGCGGCGGGCTCCTCGACGGCCGCGGGTACCGAGACCGCGGTGGCGGGCTCGGCAGCCGGTGCGGCCGGGTCGGCGCCCTCGGTGACGGTCTCGGCGCCGGAGGACGGCGGACCGGTGGGGCGGGAGGCGGCACGGCGCCGACGGCGCGGCGGCAGCGTGTCGCTCGGGGTGTTCAGTTCGGAACCCTCAGCGGGTTCGATCGGTTCGAGCATGCGGGCGGTTCTCCCGTCAGGCTCCCGGGCGCCGCGCCCGGTACGGCGTCGATCACTTCGACCGCCGTTGACGTCCGCGGCTCGCGCGATGCGCGGTGCCGCCGTCCGGGGCGCGGGCGCCGCACGGAAGCTCTCTGTGTCCTGTCTCGCCGGTTCCGCACGCCTTGTCGCGTACGGCCTGGCGAAAGTCTTCTGGTCGGTGCGCTGCCCGACCCAGGTGGCTCCCGAGTACGAGGGCGGCGCTACGGCGTGCGTCCCTACGCGGAACCTTCCGGCATCGGCGCCGTCGCGGCGGCAGCGGCCGTCAAGAGGGCCGCCGCCTCGCGGTCGGGCGCGAGCGGGTCGGTCACCGCACCGGTCTCTTCATCGAGCAGCCCCTGCGCCAGCCTGGTCACCGCTGCGGGGACCGGCGGCGCCAGGTCGGCCACGGCGCGGAGACCGGACAGGACGTCGTCGGGTCGTACGGCAGGCGTCACGTGCCGAACAACCAGCCGCAGTATCGCACAGCAACGGTCGCTGGGCCTATCAGCCTGCGCACGGTGCGTTTCCGTCGCCTCCAGTGTCGCAGGTCCGTCGACGGTACGGAGACTCACGGCGGCCGGGCGGGCGTCGAAGGTGCGCAGGCCGTTCTTGGTGCGGCGCTGGACCTCGACGGCCTCGGCCGTGTTGAACGCGGCGACCGCGCGCTCCGCCTCGGCCGGGTCGACGCCGTCCAGCCGCAGCTCCCACACGGAGGCCGTGAGCCGGTCGGCAAGGCCCGGGGTGCGGGCCTCGACCGCGTCGACGACGTCGAGCCCGGCGGGCAGCGACGTGTCGAGGAGGATCCGGAGGGTTTCCGGATCCCGTGGTGCGGTGAGCGCGATCTCCAGGTACTCCGCCTCGCTGCCGGTGCCGGTGGGTGCGGCATTGGCGTACGACACCTTGGGGTGGGGCGTGAACCCCGCCGAGTACGCCATGGGCACCTCGGCGCGGCGCAGCGCGCGTTCGAAGGCGCGCTGGAAATCACGGTGGCTGGTGAACCGGAGGCGGCCGCGCTTGGTGTAGCGCAGGCGGATGCGCTGCACCGCGGGTGCGGGCGGCGGGCCTACGGGCTGTCGCTTGCCCAGTGTCGTCAGTCCTTCGGAAGAGCGGTCGTACTGCCATCTAGAGTACGTGCCGGGCCGCCGGACGGTTCCCGCCAGGCCACCGCGTCGCTCTTCCGGGGGCTGCCGAGCAGCGCCCGGCGGACCTCCGCCCGGGTCTGCCGCACGGTCTGCAGTGCCGACGCACGGGCCTGCCGTACGGCCTCCCCGGCCGAGGCCAGCGCCTGCCGTACGGCCTCGCGCACGCCTCGGGCGATCTCGGCCGCGGGCCGCAGCACGGTGTCCCGTACCGCGCGCCCGGCGGGGGCGAGGACGTGCCGGTACGCCCAGCGCGCCGGCTCCACGAACATCCGCCGCAGGAGTGCGCCCAGAAACCGCCTGACGGCGAGCGAGATCCGTCCGGCGATCCGCCAGGCGTGGCGGAGTGCGTCGGCGAGTTCCCGCCCGAGAACGGCGAGCAGCCGCCCGGCCGGCAGGATGACCCACCGCAGCAGGACGGCCACGGGCAGCGCGACCAGCACCAGCGCCGTCCAGTACAGCGCCCTGGCGGACTTGGCGGCAGCGGCCGCGATCCGGACCGCGCACCAGGCCAGTACCCGCCCGGACGGAAGCAGGACCCACCGGAACACCGCCACGACGGACCCGACCAGGACGCGTCGGACCAGCCAGGCCGCGGCCGCGTACGCGGCGGACCCGATGGTGCCGAGCACCCGCCCCGCGCCTCTCAGCAGCCGTCCCGCGGCGTGCCCGAGGGGCGTCAGCGCCTGCGCGTACAGCCACACCAGACCGGCCGCGCCGGCTCGACCCGCCCGCGCGGCGCCCGCAGCGGCCCAGCGTCCGAGCCGCCCGGCCAGGCGCCCGAGGGGAGTCAGCACCCGCCGGTACAGCCATGCCGTCGGAAGAACGACCAGCACCGCCAGGAGCCAGGCCAGCGCGTGCCCGAGCGGCGTCAGCACCCGCGCGTACAGCCACGCGGCCGACACCGCGACCAGCCACGCCGTCGCCCTGCCGACCGGCAGCACGCCGTAACGCCACAACCCCACGAACGGCCACACGAACACCGCCCGCGCCGTCCACAGCAGGGCCCGGCCGCCCGGCCGCAGCACCGCGTCCCGGAGGAAGCGGACGGCCACCACCAGCGCGTCCCACAGCATCCGCACCGGCACCACGAGCACCAGCGCGACGATCCGCGCGGGGATGCGGACCGCGATCACCAGGCACCCCTCGGCGTGCTGTACCGCGGGGCCCTCACCCGCGGGCGGCACGTCCGGGGCGCGGCGTCGATCCTTCCGGTCTTCCATACCGGTCCAGACGCGTCGGGCGCCCGCACCGTTGCGTGCGGTCCTCGGCACGGCGTCCGGCACATGCCGGACGGGCTCTGCGAGACCTCCGTGCCCCGCGCCCTTCGGGACCGGCGCGCAGTCCGCCCTTCGGGACCGGCGTGCAGTCCGCCTTTTCGGGACCGGCGGCCGGCGGCCGCCGTGAACCGGTGGCCTTCGGTCTCGGCCGGCCGCCGGCGATCCCCGATTCGCCGGGGCGATCGAACAGGCGTGGTCGGTCTCGCTCCTCCGGGCCCCGCCGGGGCCGGGCTCAGAGGTGATTACCGCTCGGGGACAGGTCCCGGGACACGCATCGGACGGGGCGGGCGGGCTCCTGCGCGATTGAGCCGTATTGAGCCGTTCGGTCCATGGCCCGGCCGGGTCAGCAGGCCGAGGGCCGTACTGGGCGTTGTACTTGCTCTCGGACTTCGAGGGGAGCCAGCCGATGACAGGACGTGCGTCATCCGTCGGGCGCGTGCTTTCCGCGCCCGTCGATCTGAACGGCACCGGAAACTACGTGCATTGGGGTGTGGTGCAGCTGTCCGTCGCCAACCTCGTGGTCATCGGGTTGATGCTGGTCGTCTTCGTGGCGGCTCTGCTCCTGCCCTTCCCCCGAGGGCGCGGCCGCCGATGAGCGAGCCGGACGGAGGCTGGACCGGGGCGGTCCGGCGGCGGGCGGTGCGGGCACTGCCCCCGGACAAGCTGCTGCCGAGCACCCAACCCGCGTACATGGCCTCGTGGATCTACGTCTTCGGGGTGCTCACCGTGGCGGCTCTGATCGTCGTCCTGGTCACCGGTGGAGTGCTGGCCTTGAAGGGGCCCGCATGGTGGCACGTCTCGGGGACCGGCAAGTACGTGAACGGTCTGCATTTGTGGAGCGTCGAGCTGTTCATGTTCTTCATGGTCATCCACCTGTGGGGCAAGTTCTTCATGGCCGCCTGGCGCGGTCGGCGGGCGCTGACCTGGGTCACCGGCACGGTGTGCTTCTTCGCCTCGATCGGCACGGCCTTCACCGGTTACCTGGTCCAGCAGAACTTCGACTCGCAGTGGATCGCCGGGCAGGCCAAGGACGGGCTCAACTCGGTCGGCATCGGCGCGTTCTTCAACGTGCTGGACTTCGGCCAGATGCTGATGTGGCACATCGTCCTGCTTCCCTTCGTCCTCGCCCTGCTGACGTTCTGGCACATCCTGCTGGTCCGGCTGCGCGGGATCGTGCCGCCGATCGACGCCGTGCCCGCTCCTGTCGACGGAGCCACGCAGGAGGCGGCGCAATGACCCGACGCCACCGCAAGGCGTCCGTGCAGGACCCGGCCGCTTTCCCCACCAGGCCCTATGACCTGGTCAAGGAATTCACGATCGCGCTGGTGGTGATCGCCCTGCTCACCGCGGGCCTGGCCGCCGTCTTCTCCTCACCCGACGTCACGCCGGTGACCTTGGCCTCCTGGTCGAGGGCCGACGGCGCTGACTTCACGGCTACCGCCGCGTCCGAACTCGGCGGCACCAGTGACACGGCCGAGTACGGGCCGCCGTACAACCACACGCCGGGCGCGGCGCAGAAAATCGGGCCGATCGGGCTGCAGAGCGCCGCGGGGGTCCGCATCCCCGTGGACACGGCGAACGACTTCGTGCTGAGTCCCCTGCGCGACACCCCGGAACCCCCCGCGGTCAGCGCGGCCCTCGCGACCTGGGCCGCCGCTCCGGCGGCCCGGCACCAGGCATGGACCTCGGCCTACTCCGACGCCCTGGACAAGGCAGGCGGCGGTACCCCCGCGAAGGGCGACTACGGCCCGGTCCCCGTCCTCATCGCACGCCTTCTCGAGCTGGCCCGCAGCGGCGCGCTGGACGGCGAACTCCAGGCGGAGGGCAAGTTCTACCAGACCGACTACACCCGTCCGCTGCTCTTCCTCTCCGATGGCTCCTACCTGGAGTCCCTCGCCCGTGCCGAGCACCTCGGCGGCGACCAGTGGGGGATGATGAACGAGACCGGGAACTACCCGGGCCAGGCGTGGCTGTGGCTCTACACCTTCTGGTACCAGATCGAGCCCTTCAAGTCCTCCGGCAACGCCGACGCCCTGGTCTGGGGCCTGATGGCCCTGCTCAGCCTGGTCCTGATGCTCGTGCCCTTCATCCCAGGGGTCCGGTCCGTACCGCGCTGGACGCGGGTGCACAGGTTGATCTGGCGCACGTACTACCGCGAACAAGCTGTGGAACGCGACCGGCGGGAGTGATCCCCGCTCCCGGACGCAGCGTGTGCAGAACTCAGTCGAGGCCGAGTGGACCAGGGCGGGAGAGCAGGTCGGCGACAACGGCTAGCCACGCATCCGGTGAGTACGGAGCCGGAGGGTCGACCTCCATGCCGAGTTCGGCGACGGCGAGAGCGTAGTCGGACTCGTCGAGACCGAGGGAGAGAAGCTCGTGCAGTTCGCCGATCAGCCGGGCGACGAGATGCGGCTCTGTCGAGCCGCGGTAGTCCTCGACGGCCAAGGCGTGGTCGGCGAACTCGTCGGGCATGTCCTGCGAGAACCAGCCGCCGAGGAACTGGCCCAGCTCGGGGAAGCGGGCTTGCCACTCCCAGTGGGTCGCGGGCGTGGCGGGGGCCGGCACCTCGCCCTCCTCGACGCTGCGTTTGATGTGGTCGGCGAGGCAACGAAGCCACTGCTGGACCTCGCCCTCGGCGAGCCCGACATCGGGGATGGCGTAGAACTCCCCCAGCCGCAACCGCAGCCGCCCGGGCGGATTGTCCGCGTAGTCACGCAACTGCCGCTCGGCGATGGCCAGCGCCCACGGTCGGCTGTGCCAGGTCTGCCGGAGATAGGCGGTTAGGGCTGCGCCCGCCTCGTCCGGGGTGTCGTCCGCCGGGTATCCGAGGTAGGCACGCATGACCTGGTCGAGCTCGCCATACCGGCGGTCATGTTCGAGGGGGCTCAGGGGCACGGTGGTCAGCTTCCGCGATCACTACAGATGGATGGGAAATGTGGCGTGGACGGCGAAGCCGTGGGGATGCGAGGCATCCCGCTTGAGGATGACTCGAGCGGCTCGCACCTCGACGGGTTCGCGACCGGCCAGCATCATCGCCTGCAGGAGGACCCGCCCGACCGGCTCGGCCCTGGACGGCCACGACGCCTCGATGGTCAGGCGCGGGCGCGTCGACCGGGCGAGCCAGCGGTGGATCAGCTGCTCGTTCACGGTGACGACCCGCTGGGTCGCCCACTGGGCTGTCTCACGGTCGGGATAGGTCGCGGAACGGGTACGCATGTGCAGATCGCTCTCAGTCCTCGTCGAAGGCCCAGAAGACTCCCACCTCGGAGTCCGCCACGACAACCAGACCGCAGTCGTTGGTGAAGTCGGACAGGCGGTTCCACTCCGTGTCCGGATTCAGCAGGTCAGGATCAG